>JBJHBN010000201.1:0-5294 GCA_050485505.1 Opitutales bacterium
CGGAAACGTTGACTCCACCCCAGCAAGCTCAGCGCATTCGCGCCGAGCAACTGGCCATGTCCGAACGGGTCGCCGCAGCCAATGCAGCAGTCGATGCCCAGCGCGGCCAACGACGCCCACGCGTCGATGCATTTGCCAGTTATCAATACGACCGGGGCTGGCGACGCAGTGGAGATGGCGATAGCTGGCTGGCAGGACTGCGCATGCAGTGGAATGTCTTCGACGGTCAGCTCACCGAAAACCGGGTTCGCCAATCCATCGCCGAACGCTCGGAAGCCCGCGCCCAGGAACGCAAGCTGGATCTGCAATTGCAGCTACAACTCGAAGAAGCACGCCTGAATCATGAACTGGCCAAAAACCAACTGAAAACCACCGAGCGCATGCTGGCACACGCCGAGGAAAGCGCAGAAATCAGCCGCGCCCGTTTCGAAGCCGGCGACCTTCTGGTAACGGAATTACTCGGCGCCGAAAGCCGCCTGACCGAAGCCCGCGTCAAACAAACCGTCGCCCGCTTCAACGAACAAATGGCTGTAGCCTACTGGTATCGTGCAGCAGGCCTGCCCCTCACCGCTTCAACCTTCCCTACCCGCTGACATGAATCCAACGGACCACAACCATCGCATCTTCAACGCGCACCGCGTGGCATTCACCGCCTCGTTTGCCCTTCTGTTGGCATGGGTCGGCTGCAGCGACGCTCAACAGCAGCCTGTCACGCAGACGCCTTACCCGAATACCCTGCAGACTGCTTTAGCAGAACGCAGCCAAATCCCTCACGTCATCGAAGTCCCAGCCTCATTAAGGAGCTACAAACACAGTCGAATCTCGGCTGAAATAATGGGCCGCATTCAACACCTGGATTTGCAACTCGGCCAACGGGTGGAAGCTGATGAGGAACTCATCCAGCTGCATGCCCCGGAAATATTCGCCCGACTCGAACAAGCCCAGGTGGCGCACGCCCAGGCAACCCGTGATCTGGAGCGTGAGCAAAAGCTGCTTGAACGCGGCGCCGCGACTTCCGTCGGCATTCAGGCATTGGAGGATCGAGTCACCTCCAGCCGGGCGCAACTGGACGAGGCTGAAGCAATGCTGGCAAAAATTTCAATCCGTGCACCATTTAAGGGTACTGTAAGCCGCATCCACGTCGAAGTCGGCGACCTGGCAACTCCCGGCCAGCCTCTGATTGAAATTGATGCGGGTGCGCCTTTTGAAATCGAAGCGGCTTTACCCGAATCCACCCTCGCATCGCTGCGCGTGGGTCAACAACTGACGGCACAGGTCGGCGACCAGCACCTCTCTGTGACTCTCACAGAACTCTCAAGCCGCATAAATCCACAGAACCGAACCGTTGAGGCCCACTTCGGCGTCGATGCGGACACCGAACTCAGCGCTGGCAGCTTTGCTCGTATCCAGCTCCCGTTCGCAGCACGGGATCGGGTTCAAGTTCCGTCCAAAGCCGTCCGACGTTTCGGACAGATGGACCAAATTTTTGTCATCGAAAACGATCATGCGCGGATGCGCCTGGTCCGTTTGGGCGAACATCAAGGCGATAATGTAGAGATCATTTCTGGCCTGGAGGGCGGTGAGACCGTTGTCCTCAATCCTTCCTCAACACTTCGCAGCGGCCAACCCGTAACGATCCGGAACTAAACATGGCTCCCGCAAACAACCATTCTTCCATGTCCAAGGATAACTCTGGTGCTGAAACTAAATATGGTTTTGCTGGAAAATTGGCGGCCCTGTTCATTGAGTCGAAACTGACGCTGATCGCCGTCATCGCATCCATTCTCCTCGGACTCTTTGCCGTGGTAATGCTACCGCGCGAAGAGGAACCACAGATCCAGGTTCCGATGATCGACGTCATGGTCAGCATGCCGGGCCGCAGCGCTGAAGAGGTGGAGAACCGGGCCATACGTCCCATGGAACAACTGCTCTGGGAGATCCCCGATGTTGAGTACATCTACTCCACTTCGTCTCCAGGCGGTGGCATGACCATCGTTCGCTTTGAGGTTGGCACGCCGATCGAAGATGCCCTGATTCGTTTGAATGAAAAGCTCCGCGCCAATTTCGACCGGATACCACAGGGCGTCAGCTATCCCTTGGTCAAACCGCGAACCATCGACGATGTACCCATCCTCGCTCTGACCCTGCACAGTGCAAGCCAGGATCATTTCACCCTGCGCCGCCTCGCTGCCGACCTGGCGGATGAAATCAAAAGCATACCGAACATTGCCGAAGCGATGATCATTGGTGGCCAGCGCCGGGCCCTTCGGGTCAAAATCGAACCTGCAGCCATGGCCGCACACAATCTCAGCATGCAGGAATTAATTCCGATGCTGCAATCAGCCAACCAGCGCAGCCAAGCCGGTTCCTTGCCCTTCGCAAACACCGAATTTCTGGTCGAAACCGGCGACTTCATCAGCAGCGCCCGCGAACTGGCATCGATTGTTGTTTCAGCCGGACCGGACGGCGTCGTCTACCTGCGCGACATCGCCCGCATTGAGGATGGACCGGAGGAAGCCAGCGACTACGTACTTTTTGGCTACGCCGGTGGCGACAAGGACCGCGAGGCCGCGGTGACCTTGAGTTTCGCCAAGCGCCCGGGTACCAACGCCATCCACGTCGTCGACACCGCCATGGACAAACTGGCGACGCTGGAAGGCAAACTGCTGCCAGACGATGTGAGCCTGACCGTTACCCGCGACTATGGGTTTACAGCAAAAGAAAAGTCGGACGAACTGCTGCTCCACATGGGAATTGCGATCTTCGGAGTCGCATTGTTGATCCTGTTCTTTCTGGGCTGGAGAGAGTCGATCGTCGTGCTGTTGGCAATCCCGTCGACCTTGGCTCTGACGCTTCTGGTCTTCTACCTGTACGGCTACACGCTCAACCGGATAACCCTGTTCGCGCTCATTTTTTCCATCGGTATTCTGGTGGACGACGCAATTGTCGTGGTCGAAAACATTGTGCGCCACGTGCGCCTGCCATCCAGTCGCAACAAATCTCTGGTCCAGATCGCACTCGATGCCGTGGATGAAGTGGGTAACCCGACGGTGCTCGCCACCTGGGCGGTGATCGCCGCCATCCTGCCAATGGCCTTTGTCGGCGGGCTCATGGGGCCATACATGCGACCCATCCCGGTGGGAGCAACTGCGGCCATGATCTTTTCCCTCATCGTCGCCTTCACGGTTACACCGTGGGCTGCGATTCAGGTGCTGGGACGGCATTTGAACAAGGCCCGGGAAAAGACGGCCAAGGCAGCCGCTGAAGCCGCAAAAGATCCAAACAAGGATATGCCGGCGGACCCCGACGACGAGGTTCCCAATGATTGGTT
Source organism: Opitutales bacterium (assembly GCA_050485505.1). Classification (GTDB taxonomy): domain Bacteria; phylum Verrucomicrobiota; class Verrucomicrobiia; order Opitutales; family Oceanipulchritudinaceae; genus JAFIGG01. The sequence continues at coordinate 3,332 of JBJHBN010000201.1, forward strand.
CACGCGCGTTTATCACTGGCTCATGGATCCCCTGCTGGACCGCCCTCCGGTGCGTTGGGCCTTTCTCGGTGGATTGATGCTGCTCCTGTTCGGTGCAATGGCCCTCGTGCCACTGGGTAAGGTGACGGTTAAAATGCTACCCTTTGACAACAAATCCGAATTTCAGGTCATCCTCAACATGCCCGAGGGTTCAACCTTGGAGCAGACCTCACAGGTTGCCATTGAAATGGCAGACTCGCTGGCTCTGGAGGAAACCGTCCGCGACTATCAGATCTACGTTGGAACGGCATCACCTTTCAATTTCAACGGATTGGTCCGCCACTACTTCATGCGCAGCGGCCCAAATGTGGCCGACATCCAGGTCAACCTTGTCGACAAACACGACCGCTCCCTGCAAAGCCACGACATAGCCTTGCGGGTGCGTCCTGCCCTCACTGAAATCGCGGAGCGTCACGGCGCCACAATAGCAGTCGCCGAAGTGCCGCCGGGTCCACCGGTACTCCAGACCCTGGTTGCTGAAATCTATGGTCCAACCGATTACGACCGTCTGGCTTTGGCAAAGGCAATCCGCAGCATCATGGAGAACACCGAGGGGGTCGTCGACATCGATTGGTATGTCGAGGAACTCATGCCCAAAATCCACTATCTGGTGGACAGGGACAAGGCTGCCCTACACGGTCTCAATGAGGCTCAAATCGGACAATTGATCGCGATGGCGGTCAATGGCCACCAAGTGGACCTGCTCAACTCTCCCAGCGAACGTGAAGACGTTCCGATCCGCCTCGAATTGCCGAGGGCTTTTCGCAACAACCCTGAGGCCTTCCTCGACCTGCCAATCCGTTCGCCCCACATGCCGGAGAGCGATCTGATACCGCTGCGCGAATTGGTTCGCTTTGAAGAAACGCTTGGAGAACGCAACCGTTACCGAAAGAACCTCAAGCCAGTCACCTACGTGCTGGCCGACGTAGCTGGTGGATCCGAAAGCCCCGCTTATTCAATCATTGAAATGAACCGCGCTATAGCTGAATTGAGCGCAGCGGATTTCGGTGGCAGCGAAGGCCCCATTCAAATCTTCAACGCTGTGCAGCCCTTCGACCACCACCAACCAAGTATTAAATGGGATGGCGAATGGCACATCACGCTGGAAGTCTTCCGCGACCTTGGGATCGCCTTTGCGGCGGTACTGATTCTAATCTTCATGCTGATGGTAGGCTGGTTCAAAAGCTACATCACACCCTTTGTCGTAATGGCCGCCATTCCCTTTTCGCTGATCGGAATTCTCCCGGCACACTGGGGCATGGGTGCCTTTTTCACCGCAACCAGCATGATTGGTTTCATGGCTGGAGCCGGCATTGTGGTGCGCAACTCCATCATTCTGGTAGACTTCATTGAACTTCGTGTCGCCCACGGTCGACCTCTGCGGGATGCCGTGGTCGAAGCCGGAGCTGTGCGGTTCCGTCCAATGTTACTGACGGCCCTTGCGGTTGTGGTGACCGCCTCGGTGATTCTCTTCGATCCAATCTTCCAGGGCCTGGCCATATCCCTGCTCTTCGGCGAAATCGCCTCATTGCTCCTCAGCCGGATGGCCGTGCCCGTCCTCTACTACATGGCTAAACGATAGCTCGATTACTCTTCGACCGATGGCTTACCAAAAACTGGCATGCCACGGTCGTTCCACTTCAAGGTCTTGACATAAGTATGCCGATTGGGATCCCAAAGCGGATCACCTTCGATCTCCGTGTAGGTCCGGGCGTGGTAAACCAAAAGATCGGTCTCCCCGTCCGGACTGACGGTAAAGCTGTTGTGGCCTGGGCCGTAGACACCGTGCTCGTAGCAGCTTGTAAATACGGGTGTCGGCGACTTGCTCCAGCTTTTGGGGTCCAAAAGATCTGTATCCACTTTAGCACAGAGCAAACCCATACAATAGTTCTCATCAGTCGCTGATGCCGAATAACTAATAAAG
>JBJHBN010000202.1:0-5285 GCA_050485505.1 Opitutales bacterium
CTTATACCAAATGCCACTGCATCACCATCATAGATCTTCAGATTCGCACTCTCGATATCAAATTCGATTGTTCCATCAGAGTTTGGTGTGACATTTGCAGTTCCACCAACCTCAAAAATATCACCAAAGCCGATTGTGATGCTGCCAACCAATGTTGGATCTGCGTTACCATCGTCAAACTGGAGTCGACGCGGGGTATCTGTTCCAACGGGAACTTCCACATCCAGTGCTGCTCCGGTGCGATTAAGCTTGATGCCGAAAGATGCATCCACTGAGAAACTGGAAAGTTCACCGAGCCCAACAATTTCAGGTGAACCTTCACCAGCGAAGGCATAGCTGTTCTCTTCATCGGTAAAGAAAATCATAGCAAAACCGATGTTGGTAACCGCCAGGCCCAGAGCATCCGAATTCACCGAACCGTCGACTCTGTAGGGACCGTCTCCGACAAATGCGTAAATTTCTGAGCCTCCGACCATGAAGGCACTACCCTGACGGGTGAAGACCAGGTTACCGCCGAGTTCAATTACATTGGCTATATTAACAGCGATATCGCTGCCGATAAACTGCAGGAAGGGTTCTTCGTCTCCGTCACCGACTTCGTCTTCATCGAAGTCGAGCGTGATGGTTTCACCGCCCACAACAAACTCATCACTGACTGACTCAGTGGAGGCATTGTAGCGAAGGGTCATGGTTGCTGTGCCGTCAAAATCGCTTATACCTTCAAAACTCACGGTACCGGTGATGAATCCTGTAAGGACTCCATTATTGTCGATTAGAACCGCAGTACCGTTGGTCAAACGCAGCCCAATACCACTGCCGCTGACGTTGTCGCCAACAAAGGCTTCAATGCCGGAACCAACAACAATGAGGGCTCCTCCATTGGATGTACCATCCGCGTAAGTGAAGGTTCCGGAAATCTCGAGCCCAGGGAAACTGAATTCGATTTCTGTTTCGATCCAGATGGTGGCTCCACCAGGGCCAAATGCCGGCATGAAGATCTCACCAAAGAAGCCTTCAACTTCGACAGCAGTCGCAGAGTTGTTGAAGTTAATGGTGACTGAGGCGCCTGCATCGAATCCAGCAAAGCCGACAGCCGCCGTGAAGGTGAGCGATCCCGCCATGCCTTTTTGCGGAACAATGGCAAGGAATCCGGTTGCACCTGAAATATCAATTGGGGCATCTCCCACTCCCTCACCTGCAAAAGCATCAATCGAAATGTCATCCAGTTCGACAACCACCAATGATCCATCGTCGGTTTCAATCTTCTGGAAGGCGACGCCTCCGACCAGTTCAACACCTGCAAAGTCAAGAGTCACGTTTGGTGAAGCGAGGCGCAGGTAAGGTCCTGCCGGAGCCGCCAGCGATACCAGTTCACCGCCAACAGTAAAGCTCTCGTCCACTTCAGACTCGATGTTGCTGAAGATGACGCTGAAATCTGTGGCACTTAGCCCAATGCCCGGCACACCATCCAGCAGAGCTACACTTCCTGTCAAAGAGGCAGCGAGACCATCAGGCGTCAGCAACAAGGCACCCTCGCCCCCTGTGAAACGTAGCAGGTTAACTCCGCCAGCTTCGAGATTGAATGCCAGATCCCTGCCAACGATAGCTATGTTGCTCTCGTCACCAGACATGGATGCCACCTCAAAGCTGACACTGCCCTCAATGGTTACAAGCCCAAGCAGTGATATCTCAGCGCCGACCAGGTTGACCTTCAGCGAATCACTGTCCATGGTCAGCGTCTTACTGCTTTCGGGACCGGTCGTAACCGTCAACGGATTGTCGCTGTAATCGATGTAAGTGTCGTCATCGGCAGCAACGTTAACCTCAACAGAGATGCTATCACTGGAGAATTCTATACCTGGAACCGCATCAAAGCTCAGACCCTCTACATCAGCCTGGAAACTAATCCAGCTGCGGCCGGTGTCGGCTTCCTCGGTCGCCAGCAGGACAGCGAAATTAACGCCGTTGAGCTCCAGGCCAATCTCGTCGGACTGACCGCGATTCACACCTGCAAAGGCTTCGATTCCGGAGCCACCTATCGTCAGGACGTTGGCAGTTACCGGATCACCTTCTGAGAGGTGAAGCTCACGGGTGGATTTTTCAAAGGCAAAAGAGCCGGATAGATAGACAAAGTCGAAGAGGTTTATGTCGACATTGGCATTTACTCCAATGAACTCACCTGCACTTGCATCCGCGTCAATTTCCATCGAGCTGGAACTACCCGTGGTGACCTGCAGAGGCTCTTCACCATAATTTGCGAGACTGCCGTCATTAGCTGCAAGATTGATCAGGGCATTGACCTCACTGACAGAAACAGTCAAGCCATCGAGACCAATGAATCCGGCGCTGCCACCCTGAGTGGTCAGAGTTGTCCATACGCGATCTGAATCAGCAAGATCCGTGGCAAGAGCAAGGGCAAAATCGACACCGCTCACTTCGAATCCAACCGCATCGTCTGTTCCTCCGTTGATACCAAGGAAGATGCCCGCATCCGATGCACCGAAGGTCAGCATTTGAACTGCGGTCATGGTGGTAGTTTCACCGTTGAGGACAGGAATTTCCATCTCAGATGAGGTGAAGCCAAAGCTTCCTTCCAACTGGAAGAATCCAGCAACGTCGATCTCGCCCTCGAAGGTTGCGGTAATATCGCCCTGAGAGTTGGTGCTGAAGCTGGCGTCACCGCTGAGGCTGATGATTCCCGCAATGCTAGCGGTCAACTCTTCCACCTCAATGGATGCATCGCCATCGGCGATTGCCTCATCGAAGCTGTAGCTGATTGTTCCCACGCTCACGGTCCGTCCCGCAGCCACTGACTGACCGCTGGCATAGCGCACATTCACACGCTCGGCACCCACGCTGGCAAGCGGTGCAAGTGCGGCAAGGAAGGCACCCTCTTTCAGGCCGAAGACCAGATTGCCGCTTTCGTCCACCAGCAGGCCAAACTTCGCTCCGCTGATACTCACCTCTGCAGGGCCTGCCGTCAGGCTGGCGCTTACGTTATCGCCTACGGCTATGATTTCATCGCCTTCAAGCTTGAAACCAAAGTCACCGCTGAGGCTTACAAAATCCGCCACCTGCGCACTGAAACCTTCAACTCCGAAGGCGATCGTGTCTGGGCTGATTCCGGTAAAGATGTAGTCCAGACCCAGCACATCCAGCTCAAACCCTTCGGTCACTTCCGTGTCCGCATTGGTATACTGAACCGTCACCGCTGTCGCGCTGATTCCGCCAAGGCCGTTGATCGTCGCGGCAAGCTCTCCCTGCGTCAGCTCAAACGCCAATTCACTGCTGTTGCTGTAGAAGCCAAACCTCGCTCCGCTGACGCTCACTTCGGCCACTCCACCCGCGCTGAGGGTTGCGGTCACATCGTGCCCAACTGCCACGAGGGTTGTTTCCCCGCCGATAGTTGTGCGGCTAAAGCCAAACTGACCACTGAGGGTTACAAAGTCCGACACCGCGATCTCGAGATTCCCGCGGATGGCTTCCTGTGATTCTCCTGACATCGACAGTGTCTCACTCAGACCGGGGCCGGTCAGCACTTCCACAGGGCTGACGGTAAAGTCGATCACGCTATCATCGTCGGCTGCGACATTCACTTCCACACGAAGGTTGTTCACCGCAAGCGTGAAAGCATCTATGCCCACAAACTCGGCTCCGGTGATCGTGGCCTGCAGCGCAGTCCATACCCGATCGCCGTCCTGTTCGCTGAAGATGCCCAGGGCAAAGTCCAGCTCGCGGGTCTCAAAGCCAATGGCATCTGCGCTGCCACCGTTGATTCCAGCAAAGGCATCTATTCCTCCGCCTCCGGCTGTCAGCACATCCGTCAACACTTCGTTGCCGTTGTCCAGGGTCACGGTCTTTTGCGACAACTCAAATCCAAATCCGCCCGACACCTGGAAGAAGCCAAACACATCCAGATCAAAGTTTCCGGTCGCACGCAGGAGCGCTCCATCGATGCCGTCCATGTTCAGGCTCAGTGTGCTGTCAGGCCCGGTCAGCACTTCCAGCGGCTGCACCGCAAAGTCCACCACCAGATTCGCATCCGCATCCGGGATGATGTCCGGCTGGGCAATCGCTTCGCCCACCTGCAACACGCTCAGCGAGGCAGAGGCCACTTCTGGGTTCAGGTTCAATTCGAACAACGGCCAATCAATGCCCCCGAGGTTCTCGCGGAAAATGATGTCCCACACACCCACGTCAATCCGGCGAACCGTGAAGGCCCACTCTTCGTAGTAGACATCAAATGCGTCTGCTATGGCGTCCACCAGCTGGCGGGCACTTGCATCAAACGGCAGGGCTACTGTTTCGATCAGGTTCGAACCGTCACGCAGGCTAAGGGTGAAGGTGCCAGTTCCCTCCGACTCGATTCGCAGGCGCTGCACTTCGTTGATCGCAGGACTGCTGATCACTTCCACCGTCGTCTGGGTGTAACCGCGCTGCTCCACCATGAGTGTTCCACGGACCGGTTCCAGCTCCGTAATTACGCTCAGACGAGGCAGGTCCACTCCGTCCAGGTCGCCGCCAAACAGGATACGCCAGACACCTGCTTCGACTGTCTCCACAAACACCTCACCACCAATGGCCGCAAGCGCTGTGTTGAGGGCTCCTTCGATTGCATTCTCATCGGCGTCAAAGCCCAGCAAAGAGGTTGTATAGGTCCCGCCATCAAAGCTCAGGCTCAGACGGTAGCCGCCAACGGCTTGCGAGCTCACACGCAGCTCCTGCACCGCAGCGGTGGTCGTCTGGGTCGTTTCCGTTGAGGCTGACTGTCCCTCACGGATCGTGCTCACCTCCACAGTCACATTGTTTGCGGAGGCCACGGTTATCTGCGGCACATTCTGATAGGCCAGCTCACCGGTAAAGTCGATGAAGTAGCGTGGCGCAGCGGTGGTCGAGCTCTGGTCAAAGGTCACTCGCACATTACCCTTCTTAATGCTCGTCAGGCTCTCAAGGGCTCCCTGCAGGAGGGCGCGATTGTAGGTTGGGCTCATCCGCGAAAAGTCGATTTCTGCCGTTGTCAGCCCATCAAAAGTCAGAGAGTAACGCGTGTTCGTGCTCTGAGTCGCTCCGGAGAAGGAGATCATCTGCCGCTCACGAACGTTCTCGCCGCTGCCCGCACTCGTAGTCACTACCGTCGCTCCGCGCACGATCGTCGACACCGATGCTTCCACCCCGGGCACCTGCACCGACAGCTCCAGGTCACTGAAATCCTCTCCGGCTGCGGCTCCCACAAACTCTATAACAAAACCACTCGCACGGTCACCGCTGACCAGGACGTTGTCAAT
>JBJHBN010000203.1:0-5284 GCA_050485505.1 Opitutales bacterium
CCATTGTGCAGTCCGGGTGAGGACATCGACGTTCAGCTCGCTGTTCACAATGGGCTGGTCGTTTTCATCGAAAACATTCCCACCCGCCTGTTGGATCAGCATAATCATGCTGAAGCCATCCGTCTCTGACACCTCGAGAGCAAAACGATCCTGGGAACCATTGCCTGTAAGGTCTCCGATCAAGGGACGGGACATCTCCATAAACTCATCCCAGGTCTCCGCCTGGGTAATGTCTATGCCCGCCGCTTCATAAAGGTCTGCCCTGTAAGCCAGCATCACCGGGTGAACATCAAAAGGTAAGCCGTAAATGCGACCGTCCACCGTCCATGGCCGCTGCGACGGCTCGTTGATGCGGTCAAGCAGACCCTCCGCTTCCAGGCGATCCGTCAGGTCCAGAAAGCCAATCGCCTCCGTCGGGCCACGCCAGGCCTGGCTGGCCACCGAGCGCTCAACCATAATAATATCGGCCACGGGAGTGCCGGTAAAAAAACCGGAAAGCATTCTCCGCTCAAAAGACTGCATGCCGAGTAGCTGGACGTCGACCCCTCCATCCGGACCGTATATTTCGCGGAAAATATCCTGGTGGTCCTTGTTGAAGGTCCAGAAAACAAGATCGTCCGTCTGAGTCGAAGGCCGCATTCCAACATACACCGCACTGGCCACAGCGACAGCCAGAATCACTACCAGTCCAAGGGGATAACGTTCAAACATGGAGAAAACTCAGAGGTGGGGATAACAAGGAAAACAAACTGCGCGCAGGTTTCTAAAAACCAGACGACAACGCAAGCCCAAGTTGATTGCCACCCGTTCTGTCAAGCCAAGCTTGAAGCGTGGCACCCACATTTATGCTGGTAATGGATCATGCAGTGAAAACCCGATGCCACCGCAATCCACCACGCTGAAGCATGGTGCTACTTAACAACCTGCAAATTGGAACTTGCCGGCACCGGGTCTGTCCAGAAGATATCCAGATGGAATGGCTATGGGTCTTGCTCGGGTCAGCCATCGGAGGATGTGCCCGCTATGAGCTTTCGAGCCGGATAAACAGCGGTCTGGGCACAAATTTTCCGTGGGGAACACTGGCGGTCAATCTCAGCGGTTCGCTGGCCATCGGAGCCTTCCTTGGGTGGGTGGGCAGCAGTGTTTCCGGCATGGAAGTCCCTGCCTGGCACGCCTTGATTACAGTGGGTTTCCTGGGCGGTTACACTACGGTTTCATCCTTTGCCCTACAAACTTTGCAACTGGCGCGTGAGTCCCGCCACATGGCCGCTTTGGTAAATACATTGATCTCGTTAACAGGGTGCCTTGCGGCGGCTGCGCTCGGCTTTCTTTTGACCCAAGGGATAGTCGTATGAAAGCGTATCTTTATATCGGACTGGGAACCCTCCTCGGCGGTGCGGCAAGGCACCTCAGCCACCTCATCGCAGAATCCATAAACCCAGGAGGATTCCCGTGGGACACTGTCGCGGTCAACCTGCTGGGAAGCTTTCTGATCGGCCTGTTCGCGGCCTGGTTTTTCGCGAGGCGCGGGCTCGCTGGCAATACCCACTGGGAGCATTTCCTGATCACTGGCTTCTGTGGGGGGTTCACAACCTTTTCGATTCTCAGCTGGCAAGCGATCGACCTTTGGATGAATCAAGCGCAACTGACGGCAGCAGGTTTTGCGGCGGGCAATGTGCTGGGATCTTTGATCTCCGTGACGCTCGGCTTTGCGCTGGCCCATTCGATGCTTGAACTTCGCGGGGATTCGCAGCAGAATTAGGGTGTTTTATATTCACAACAAAAAAACCCTTATACTCATGAATAGTAAAATTACCCTTGGTGCCCGTATAGTTCTCGGCCTGATAATGCTCGTATTTGGACTCAATAAATTTCTCGGATTCATACCCCAGCCAGAAATGGCTGAACCCGCAGGTGCCCTGATGGGTGCGTTTGCCGAAACCGGTTACATGTTTCCTTTAATTGCGATCGTTGAGATTGTCACCGGCGCCCTGTTGCTGCTGGGCCTCTTTGTCCCGCTGGCGTTGATCTTGCTGGCACCAGTCAGTGTAAACATTGTCCTGTTCCACTTGTTCCTCGATCCCGGTGGCATTCTGCTGGGTCTGGTGGTTTTGATTCTGAACCTGCTATTGATGTTTGCCCATATCCAAAGTTACAAACCCTTGCTAAGGGCAAAGTAAGGACTTTTGCTGGAATCCTTGAGCCACGCGACAAATCAAGTAAACGCCCAAAGTCAGGCTGAAAACCGCAGCAGTGCCATGGAGCATCTGCAGCGGCTGCAGGCGGCAAAACCCGGACATCTGGAGGCGGAAGACCGCAGCCGGATCCAATTCTATTTCCGCGCATCCGACCCCGCCCTCTATCAGGCGGCCTGTATAGCGGCGGGGCGGCATTTGCTCGCAGACCCTGAGCTGTTCCGCTTCTGCGAAGCTTATGCGCACACCCGTGAGCAAAGCCTGACGGAGCCGATCCGTTTTCGCGGCGAGCGAGCGCGCCGCCGCCTGTTGTTGCTACTGGCTTCAGCGATACGCAGTCAGGATGAGGGCACCCAAGCGCATCCTGAACTGGCCAAAGTGGTATTGCCTGCCGTTCCTTTCGACGAAGCCAGTTTCCGCGGTGACCTGCCGCCCAATGCGGCCGACGCCTCGCTGGTGCTCGCCGCCGTGCAGCTGCTGGCCGCATCTCCGGCAAGTAAGCAGCGGGTAAAGGAATCGCTGCCGCTGCTGCTCAAAGCTGTGCCCGAACACAATTACTGGCGCCGCGAGCCCAGTCTACCCGACCGCTTTGGCCAGTTACTGGCTCACCTACCTGAAGCGGAAGCGACCAGTCTCTATCAACCCGTATTGCTCAACGAACTTCGGTATTTAAACGGCGGTGAAGCAAAAGACTGTGGCGCCCTGCTGAGGGGCTGGACCTCACTTGAGAGCCTTATTGGCGCTGGACTGAAGCTGAAGCTCCTCAACCTGAAAAAGCTGGGGCCCGAGCTATCTCCATTTGACCTCGAATTCCTCCACCTGCGTGCCCGCTGCTGGCAACTGCGCAGTGGTGACAGCCCTTCACCAACCCTTGATCCCGAAACACTGGTCACACCGGATTGCCCGTTGTTGCGAAACGCATTCGATTGGTGGCGCGCCACACCCGCTGAAGGCGTTGGATTGGCTGGAAGTCGTGAGCGAACCGCTGCCCTGCAATTGCTGCGCCAGATTCTTCCAATCGTATCAAATCGCAATCGTTGGCTGGAACTGGACGTCCGAGAAAAAGCCCTGAGCCTGTTTTTGTTGGCCGAGCTGGCCGAAAACCTGTCCTTGAGCAGCTATCAGTGGAACGCCTACGCAGAGGGCGCGGGACTCGCTCTGGGCAGCAGCGGCTTCTCCGATGCGAGTTCGAAAGGCTTCGCCCTGTTGCACGCCGTTCTGGTGCGCCTGCTCGAATGGGAACCCAGTGGTCCGGAGGTCATCCTCAGTCAGCAGCAAATTCACACAATTGAAAACCCCTTGTTGCTGCTCGCGTTGCTTCCCAGCAATCGGCCCTCCCTACAGAACCATATCCTGGTGGACGCGGTGGAGAACCGCATCCGCAGTGAACTGCGCCGCAGCCCTGATTACGATCCCGAAGTACTGCTCACGCAGGCGTCCATCCGCCGCCCACACCGCAGTTTTTTCGCAGAGCTGTCCCAACTCTGCCGCGACCGCAGCTACCTGCGGGGCAACGACGAAAGATACCCCTTACGGGAAACCATCGACTGGTGGACCAGCACTGCGGGTAGCAATCCCGGCGAGCTGGAGCCCAGTCAATTGAAACTGGCTCTGGAAGCTATTCAGCAACCATTGCCGGAGGATCCAGGCGCCTGCCTCATCGAATGGGCAGAAAGAATCCACACAAAGGAAAACAAAACCTCCCTGACACGAATTCTGGAGCTGCTGCATGCTGCCAGCCAGGAGCACCCTCTGCGCGCAGGCAATCCCGCCTTTGCGGAAACAGGCCTCGCAACCATCCTACAACAAACTGAAGCCAGCTGTCTGCGCCTACGCACCGCGGCCGATGCCCTGGGACCTTCCGCCTGGAAAGTGGAAACAGGCGCGCAACTCCCCCAACAGACAGCCCTGCAGGAGTTGAGGACGCTGGAATCGATTCTGCTGCATTTTCTCCCACAGCCCTTCGCTGAAGCCTGGCAGGCACGCGTGAGCGAGGTCGGGGAGCGTCTGCTGACCTGGCAACAGCACATCGAACCACTCGCGACGGCCTGGAAATCCTTTACCGTGGCAGCGGACGCCAAATGGCCGGAAAAGGCAGCCAACGCCCTCTGGAGCCAGTTTGTTCACACGACACTGCCCCACACCCTGCAGACGGCCGTACACCACGAATTATGGCTGGCTATGGACAATTGCGTTCCGGTCGGTTCCCCTGCGGAGGAAGGATTTTTGTCATGGAGCCTGGACCAGCAGGAAGCCGATGACAGCTCGGCCCGTGCCCTGGAGAACGCGCTGGCGGAATCCTACGCCCAGAGATTGCGGGCGATGATGGAACGGCGGGAAATCGACAAAGTGCGCCAGCACATCCGCAATCCCCGAACAAGCCGCTTGTTGAAGAGCAGTGCCTTTGAAGGCCTGCTGCGTGAGATTCATGATTGGAGCCAGGATGTCTTCCAACCGGGTCTGGCCCGCAGGGCTGCAGGTTTGCGCGCTGCGATAACCGGTGCCAAAGCGCCCTCTGCCCTGCGCAACGGCACGACTTTTCTGATCCAGTTCTCACCGGTCTGGATCGGCCTGTTGATAGGCGCCATCCTAATGCTGGACTTTGGCGACGCCTGGGTCTCCATGGCCGAGGAGGAAGACCTCGCGGGCATTGGCATTACCTTCGCCATCGGCCTGGTTGGCACATACCTTTACCTGATGAGCCACCTACGCCAGCGCACACGCCCCTCACCGGATCAGTCACGCATCCGCTTCTGGCTTCGGCAAGCCGGTCGCTGCGGTCTCTTTCTGGGCCTCTGCCTCGTTTATACTATCTGCGTCACGGCCTTCATGTGGTTTCTCCTGTCGAACACAGAGGAAGTCGTCCATGGCCCCTGGGCCATCGGCCATATTTTTGTCTGGTCCGGCTTCGCACTGTTCATCGGAGTGTTCTTTAGTTTGGTAGCGAAAAGTGCCTGACCCCAACAATCAACCCTCAGCCACGGCCCCGCGTTCGGCCTGAAGGCCGGGCTCCAGCGAGTGATCCACTTCCCCAATCCACCGCCGTGCGTCGGGGGCCGTCGCAGCTACGATACCGCAACCCGTAGCCG
>JBJHBN010000204.1:0-5277 GCA_050485505.1 Opitutales bacterium
GGCTCACACAGCCTGGAGCAACTCAAAACCGTCGGCGCACAAGGCGCATTCACCTCCCTCTACGGGCTCGGAGCCACCGTTTTCAACCTACGGGTTCCGGCGGAAGCCCACGCCTCTGAATGAGCTCGGGTGCGGAGACATCGCTGAGGGGGGTCCTCGAGCGGATCATCTTCTCCAATGCGGAAACCCAATTCTGCGTAGGCGAGCTCCGCCCGGACAAACAACGCTCCAGCGTCACGATCACCGGCGTCCTGCCTCAGGTGCAGTGCGGCGAAACCCTCGAACTGCGGGGCTGCTGGGAAACTCACCGCCAGCACGGCGAGCAATTCAAAGTAACCAGCTGTCGCTCGAGCCTGCCAGCAACGGTCTACGGCATCCGCAAATATCTGGGTAGTGGCCTGGTTCCGGGCATCGGCAAGGTCTACGCCGATAAAATCGTCGATACCTTCGGAGCCAAAACGCTGGATATCATCAGTGAGGACTCCGGACGCCTGCGCGAAGTCCCGGGAATCGGCCCCAAGCGGGCACGCGAGATCAAGGCGTCCTGGGACAGCCAGCAGGCCTATCGCAGCCTCATGATTTTTCTCCAGACCTACGGCGTCGGCGTGCGCAACTGCCTGCGCTTAATCAAAAAATACGGTGGCGAGGCGGAAGCAATTCTGCGCAACGAACCTTACCGGGTCGCCCGCGAAATCGACGGCATTGGATTCAAGACCGCCGACCAGATCGCCCGCAATCTGGGCTTTGGCAACGCCTCACCAGAGCGCATCGACGCTGGATTGGTCCACCTCCTGAAGGAAATGGAAAAAGAGGGCCACACCGGCCTGCCACAGGCAGAACTGATCGAACGGGCTGCGGAGTTGCTCGAGGTCGATCCCGAACCGGTAGCGGCCCGGATTCCCGAACTCGAACGCTCCGGCGAACTCACCGCCCATCCCAAAGAGGGAGAATTCTGGCAGCTGCGCTACCTGGCGCGGGCCGAGGAACGCATCGGTCAGGCAGTGAAACGGCTGTGCAGCAACACGGGTCAGCTGCCGCCGATTCACATCGATCGGGCTATCACCTGGGCTGAGGAACAATCGGGCTTCGGCTTTGCCCCGGAACAGGCGCAAGCAATCCGCATGGCGCTGGAGAGCAAGCTCAGCATCCTAACCGGGGGACCCGGAACGGGAAAAACCACGATTTTGCAGGCCCTGGTGCGCATCCTGAAGGCCAAAAAAACACGGATTCTGCTCGCAGCGCCCACGGGGCGTGCGGCTCAGCGGATGACTGAAACCACCGGCCACCGTGCCAGCACTCTGCACCGCTTGCTGAAATTCGATCCGGCGGTCGGCAGCTTCACGATGAACGAGGACCGGCCGCTGAATGCCGACTTCATTATCGTCGACGAAGTCAGCATGCTCGACACCCTGCTGGCCGCGAATCTCTTCCGGGCAATCCCGACCTCTGCCCATGTCCTGCTGGTGGGTGACCGCTACCAACTGCCAAGCGTCGGCGCCGGCCAGGTCCTCAAGGATCTGATGGACAGCGGTCTCTACCCGACAACCGTGCTCCAGCAAATTTTTCGCCAACGCAAGCAATCGGGCATCGTGCTCGCCGCGCACGCCATCCTCGACGGCCAGCGCAACATCCCGGCCAAAGCCGCCGCCAGCCCGCAGGAGCTCGATAAACGCCTCGACTTCTGCTACATCCCCAGCACCGACCCCGAGCAGTGCATGCGCCACGTTCTGACCCTGCTGCAACAACCACAGCTCTGTGGCGCCCGATTGAAGGACCCGCTGATGGACATCCAAATCCTCGCCCCCATGCACCGGGGCAGCGTCGGGATCGCCGCACTCAACAATGAAGCACAGAAAGCCCTGAACCCCACAGGCCACGGAATCCAATTAGGCGCCACCACCTATCGGGTCGGTGATAAAATTATCCAGATGCGCAACAACTACGATCTGGGTATCTTCAATGGCGACATGGGCCGCATCGTCCACGTCGACGCCGGTGCCGGCGAGGTCCAGGCTGACTTCGAGGGACGCGAGGTCCTCTACCAGCGCTCCGACCTTACCGACGTCAACCTCGCCTACGCCATCAGCATCCACAAATCCCAAGGCAGCGAATTCCCGGTCGTCATCATCCCCTTGCTCAAGCAGCATTTCCTCCTCCTCCAACGCAATCTCATCTACACCGCCCTCACCCGCGGCCGCCGCAAAGTCATCCTCATCGGTGACCCCGCCGCCTACGCCATGGCCGTACAAAACGCCGACAGCCAACAACGCCACACGGGGCTGGCCCTCCTCGCGAAACATCAAGTTTGAAATCCACGTTGACAATTGAAACGCGTAGCGAAGAGACGATAGCCCTTCGGGAACGATCCAGCCGGATCCTACTCCGAGGCGCTCTCGCACACCCGCTAAACATGCGACTCCCTTAACTTTGTGGCAAATTGCCACAGACCGGCGAAATGAGTAAGTCGGTGCGATTAAATGACGAATCGGTCGAGCAGGCAAAGCAAGCAGGAAGCCTGTTTCATCGCTCACCACCTCAGCAAATAGAACATTGGGCTGAAGTCGGTCGAGTGATGGAAAGCGTGTTGTCCTATCCGGCACAGGCAGCCGTCAAACAGGCGTCTTTGCGACGGGATCTTGACAACGCACTGTCCAAGGTCGAAACGCCGGAGGGACAACAAAAGGCCAAAGCGGTCATTGCACAAACCTCTGGGAGGTATGTCCGACGATAAACCCCTCATGATTGTTCTGGCCGGCCCCAATGGAGCAGGAAAATCGACCTTTTTCACCGCCTTCCTGAAGGATTTGTCCTTACCATTCCTGAACGCAGATATTCTCGCCCGTAAGACGGGAATCGACGCCTACGCAGCCGCTCGGGAAATCACTGCCGTCCGGGAACTTTTCGTGCGGCTGAAACGCAGTTTTGTTCTGGAAACGGTTTTGTCCGACCCCTTGGGCGACAAAGTCCGATTTGCCCTTTCGCTTTGTAGCGGAATTCCAGAACGGCCAGATGACACGGAAGGGATCTACACCCGAGCCGTGTTGGACTCAAGCCTCGTTTACCCCAGCAACCCTAATCGATCCTGAACCAGAGTCAGCGCCGCCACGACGGCGGTTTCGACGCGCAGAACGCGGTCGCTGAGACGAATGGAACGGAAGGACTGCTCCTTGAACCACGCTTGTTCGGTTCGGGTCCAGCCCCGCTCCGGACCGATGGCTAAAATCACTCCGGAAGTTCCGGGGGTAATCCCGGCCCAGCCTTTGGCTTCAGCGTAGACGTCCAGAGCGATCCGTGTTGCCGGGTCCGGCAGTTTCTTCAGGGCCGCATCGAGGTCGTCGTGCAAATACAATTCAGGAATACGGGTATCGAAGGCCTGCTCCGCGCCAGCGATGAGATAGGAACGCCATTGCTCATCCTTCCATAGGCGACTCTGCCGGTAAGCAGGGTCGCTACGGGACGCCGACGCGATGTGCAGCGCCGCAACGCCCAGGGTCGCCGCTTCCTGCAAGATCCGCCGCATTGTCTGCGGCCGCGACATACCTATCAGCAAATGAATCGCTGGCAAAGGCCCCGGCGTCGGTCCCCACTCCACCGCCAGCGTCAGCGCATCGGACTGCAACCCGACCACCTTTCCCTTCCCCGCAGGCCCATTCACCACTCCAACATCCAGCACATCCCCTACTCTTGCCCGCAACACCCCACGCGCATGCGCCAAGCGGGGATCTCCACTCGCCAAACGATAGCTTTCAGCCTGAGTCTCAAACAGTATGCGGTTCATTGAATCGGACTGCAGACTGGTGAATACAGACCCGGTCAGGCGACCTAAAAATCAACGCATTACCTTTGCCATCAGTCTCGGATAAAGCAGACCCATAACCGCACCGCCAGCAGCGCCCCCTATCATCACGGCCAGAACATCCCCAAAATTCAAGCTTTCCGGAATCAACGTCGTCAACTCAAGCTGAACAGGATCCTTGATCCATAACGAGCCAACAACGCTGATAATCAGGCAGCCAGTGGCCCCGGCAATCGCCCAGCGCAAAACGTTACCCAACGGAAGAACGGACCAAACCCAGGCCGCTATGAATCCACCCAGAAAACCAGAAACAAACAGGGCCGGATAAGCAGATATCGCCTGAGAAAGCCCCACATCGCCTCCGAGCAAGCTGATCACTGTCCCCGCGCAGACTCCAAATCCGGCAGAAAAGCCTACGACCAGCATTCTGAAAAGAGTGCCTAGTGTGTAATTCTTACCCATCTAAAGAATATTTATAATTAAATATTTACTTTTGAAAGACAAATTTAAACCCTGAGATCACAATGGATAATTTTGATTGGCTCATGCTCGGATCTTTCACCCTGTTCAGCCTCACCTTACTTGCGCAGGCTTTCTACAGTTTATACCGCCGGGAGCCTATAGGGAAGTGGATCAAAAAAATTGATTCGCTCGAAGCAGCCGACAATCAAATAAAAACTCTGAAAGGATTGCAATGGATGACGGCCTTTTGCCTCCCCTTGATACTGTTTGTGTCATGGCTCGAAGTCACTGACAGCGGCAAGACTCTGTTTTTCATCGTTGCCGCCATATTGATGATAAGCACGATCAGCAATGCTCAGCAAATCGATACGATCCGCTTTATTCGTGAGCTTCGGCTAAAGGAGAAACAGCCTCCCAGTGAGTGACAAAAAACCGATTCGACAACGGCACTGTTCGCCCATTCCCCAAAGGCAGCCTCGCCGAGGGTGCCGCTGCCGGGAATCGGAAACCACTGACTCTAGGCGGAACCGTCGGCGACGCTTCCCTACCTTGGTTCAAGCGTTGTCACATCAAATTCCCGGCCGGCACAGAGGCCGGCCCTCCAATGGGATGATCCATCATCCCGCCGTCTATCCCTGGATCCCGACGACGCTGGTCGATTCCGGCTCGGATTGGCGGACTTCGTGATAGGACAAAAATTTCTGGGCTCCGGTTTTGCCTAAATAACGTTCGAGGGCGTTGACGGGGGTGGAGCGGAGGTCGACGAGGACGAGGCCGTCGATGCAATCGCTGAAGTCGGGGTCGACGTTGAAGCTGAGCATGGTGGCTTTGAGCTTCAGGTAATGGCGAAGGAGTACGGGAACGCCGCGCACCTCGCGTTCGATTTCGGAAATCAGTGCGGATACATCCTCAATGTCGCGAACGGATTTGCTGAACGATCCTTTGTCCAAAGACCCAAAAAAGCGGGAGCGGGGTGGTTTGCGGGCTTTGATTTTGTTGGAGAGGTCGGGGTCGAGGTT
>JBJHBN010000205.1:0-5268 GCA_050485505.1 Opitutales bacterium
CAACCGGCGACCGCTAAAGGGATGCCGTAGAGCCAAGAGCACCAGCGCCAGAGTCAGAAAGATTATTAGTCCTATTCGGATCAATTGCCCCATGCGCATTCCGGGTGTTGATTCTATCCGGGCAAGGTCGGCAGCGGGGTCGGAGTAGAGGTTGGGATCACGGGTGAGGATGTGGCGGCGCATTTCGTTGCGCGTGCTCTCTGCGTCGCTCGGGTTTTCGATGAAAAACAGTTCCGGAGAGTAGTTTCCTGGGCTAAGAAAGTCGTAGCTGTAGATTGCTTTTTCGGGGACGTTTTTGAAATCGTTGCGGACGACGGCCAGTATCGGCGGAGAAGTGCCCAGATTGATGCTCCAGAGCTGGTCTGCCGAAATCTGCACCATGCGCTGAACAATCGACTTTTGCTCCTCAAAGGTAATCGCGCCTGAAAGTTGATCGAACAGGTCCAGGGATTCCCAGATAGGATGCCCCTCCGGAGGTCGCTGGCCACCACCCGGTATGGGCCTGTCCGGATCCGCATGGTAGCCACCCTCCATTGCCCAGACACCCCAGGCGCGGGCGAAATCGGAGAAAGGATTCATCGGCACCAGCAGGCGAGGTTCGATCAGCGGAAGGTATTCGCCATTGGATCCCCAGATACTGAAGTCGTGAATAAGGCTGTCGACCTCCAGACGGTATAGTTCGCGGGAACGCTCGCGCACATCCACACGTACGCCCACCGAGCGCCAGTCCTCGGCGACCAGCTGGGCCGGACCTGCACCCATGTGGGGCGTTACGCTGATGAAAAAGTGCATACGACTGCCATCGGGAAAGGTGCGGAAGCCCTCGCGGTCGCGTTGATGGAGCCCGATCCCGTCGAGCATGCGGTTTGCTTTGGCGGGGTCGTATTCGGTCCAGGCCGTTTCCACCCCCGGATAATAAAATGGCGATTCCCGCGGCGGTCCGATCTGGGAAGGCCGCGACAAGTCGGCAAACTCAGCGCGCAGAATATCCGGACGATTGATCGCCATAGAGAGAGCCCGGCGGAAATCGACGTTTGCCAGAAAACGCTGTTTCCATACCGACTCTGGTTGGGTTGACTGGATCCGGCGATTGAGGTTGGCCTGAATCACATAGGTCGAGGCATCGCCGCTGAGCCAGTGGTAGAGTTCGTATTCATTGCGCTCGCGATTGGACATCAGCAGGGTGTACTGGCTAAAGCGAATGTGGCGCTCCTGCATGGAAAGGTCGCCGGCCCCGGCGCTGATGCCAATCAGGTCGCTGGATTGCTGATTGAAGAATATCCGATCGATGTAAGGCAGCTGCCATCCTTCCTTATCAACCGCAAAATAGTAGGGGTTGCGTACCACTGTATAGGGAGGAGTGCTCGGGTAGCGTTGGAATATCCACGGCCACAAACGCGGATGCTCAGGATTCGGCATGTCGCGGATGGTCCGGTAGAGCGCGCGTGGACTGGGAATGCTGCGCAGGCGCATTTCCTCGGCGATTTTTTCCGGATCGCCCTCAAAGGGGTGAAACTGGCTCAGGTAGTGTGCCGGAGTCTCGACCACAGCCAAGCCCTGAAAGGTCGCCAGACGTTCCAAAAACAGCGCATTGGGCTCGGGAAAGACGAAGCGTACGCTGTATTCGTCGATGCGCTCGACGTGCCCGTATTGGTTGCCAACCCGCATCAGCTCCGGAGGCTCATCGCGCATTTCCGGATGGTTGGCTTCCATGTTCCACCAGTACATGATGTCGTCGGCCGTCATTGCATGGCCGTCAGACCAGCGCATGCCCCGCCGCAGCTGAAAAGTGAAAACTCGGCGATCCTCGGAAACCTCGAAGGACTTTGCCACATGCGGAACGATCGGATAGCCTTGCGGCGACCAGCGCACCAGATTGGTGGCGAAGGTACGGAAAAGGAATACATTGAGGTCTCCCAGGCCTAGAGCTGCCCGGTACCAGGTGCCGCCATATTGCGGAACCAGATCCTCGGCGTGCAAAACGACTGGTTCTGGACCGACCCGTTCCTCCACTGGCGGGAGCAAACCCTCGTTGACCAAGGGAACCAGCAAATCCGGTTCATATCTGGGCCACCAGGCGGCATCACTGCCCGCCCCGTAGTCCACATCCACCCAGCGCACCGGAGGATTCTCCAGGTCGATCCCCGGATCGCGCAAAGCTTCCAGCTCAGCAGCCGCTTCCGGCGTGAGAGCCTCCAAAGGCACGGCAGCCCTGGGAGTGAGCAGTTGGGCGAACAGTATCGTCACCACAAGCAGAAAAAACGCAGCCAAAAAGTAAGGGCCGATGATGACTGCCAGTTTGCGGACAAGAGATTTCATGCGCAAATTTGATTCAGAAGGAGGGATGTTTTGGGGTGATGATTCGATTGGAGTGCGGCGCAGCAATAGCACGCCATAACTGAAGGTTTTCGAAGTATTGCGATTGGAGCAACTCTGAATGGCTGGTATTTCGAGAAAGGTGTGCCCTCCTTTTGTTTGGCTTTTACAATTATTTTCAGTCTCAATGCTGAATTCACTTGACCGACTGTTTGCGGAGATTTAATCGCGATATTGTGAACCTGATCGTTTCCAAAATCTAACTACAATGCATAAAATTGCCTTTCTTGGCGGTCTGTTTTTTCTGGGGTTTATCTATCTATTCGTTGTCCAAATTCATGCGGACGAGAATCGAGTTTCCGATGAGTTTGGAAGCAAACCAAGAGGTTTGGAGGTATTGCTGGTTTATGTCCCAGTTGAGGAGTCAGAGGAGCCTGTGTGGATGCTCTTTGACCACGACAGAGCCGAGATTTGGCCGCTCGATGATAAGCTGGTGGGTGGTCATTCAGATGAACGCAACGTCTCGGCACCCATACTTTTGGAGAAAAACCGGGACAATGAATTTAGTATTCGCTACCGAGGCGAAGTAAAGGTTCTGCGAGCTAATTTACCGAGAAGACCGGAAGGGGTTGTTTTAATACCACACCCTGTTTCCGGCTTGGACGAAGTCATGGATGCTGAATCTGAGTTGAACCGTGAACGGACTGAGCGCCTGATGGAGAATATCCGCCGCGAAGCTGAGGCTGCAGCAAACCGTTAAGAAAGTATCGAATGAAAACGCTTTTTCTTTTCCTGCTGTGTGTTGGTTTGGGGCCTGTAGGAGCGTACGCACAAAGCGTCCCTGGGTCACTTCCTGGATCGGTCAATGTCGATAATCAGGGAAGCGCGAGCTATGCGATTCCGGTTGAGGTGGCTCCAGGGGTTGGAGGAATGGAGCCGAGTCTCACTCTGGCATACAATAGCCATGAGGGAGAAAACTATCTGGGGATCGGTTGGAGCTTGGTGGGAATTTCGTCGATTTCCCGAACTCCCACCAACAGCTATTTGGAAGCAAACTGGGATGGACGCAATAACTTTTCACCGCTTGATTTTCATCAGATTGGGGTGAATCTGGATTCAAGTGACCGTTTTGCCTACAATGGACAGCGGCTTGTGGGAGTGGGTGGCAGCTACGGAAGCGACGGTGCTGAATATCGAACTGAGATGGAGCAATTCGCACGGGTAAGCTCGTATGGGAATGTCGGCGGTGGGCCCCAGTATTTTACCGTGGAGACTCGGGACGGGTTGAAAAAGACCTTCGGAGGTACGGCGGATTCACGGTTGCTTCAGGGCGGTGTTGTGCGCACGTGGATGCTGAGTGAGGTCGAGGACGTTGATGGCAATAAAGTCAGATTCACCTATACCCAAAACGCCAGTACCGGGGAGATCTATCCACAAACAATCGACTATACCATAAATGGAAGCGAAAGCAGCGGAGCGCAGGTGGAGTTCGTGCTCGAGAACAAGCCAACAAACTCAGTCTATCCTGTTTATAGCGAGGGTATGTCCATTGTTATTGGCAAACGACTCAAGGAAATCTTGGTCCGGGACAAAGGACATATTGTCCGCAGTTATACGTTGAGTTATGTGGTCAACTCGGAAACATACCGGAATTGGTTGACCAGTATTCAGTTGTCCGCAGGTGGACAAAGCTTGCCTGCTACAAACTTCAGCTACCAGAATGTTGATGGACAAACGTTGATGGAGACGAATTCCACGGCGCACAGCCTTGGGGCGTGGCTTGGCCAAAACAGTACCGAGACGGCTTATCATGCCGCGGATGTGACCGGAGATGGGCAGAATGAATTGCTGAAGATCATCCGGGAATCCGGACAATGGCGGGTGCATGTTTATAAATACGGCAATCAGTCTATTGGCTCGCGCAATGGTTTGAGCCCTCAGCTCCTTTTTACTCAGAACCTTCATTTGGAGGATGGCCAACGTGTTTGGGTTGGGGATTTTGATGGAGATGGACGTGCTGATCTTGTGACACTCCACCTTTCTGGTGTCCCCCTGTCCAATGGAACACAGACGTTGTGGACTGAAAATATACGTGTTTATCTGTCGGGCGGAACTGGGTTCACGCAATCTCCAAACACACTTACACAAACGGTTCTTTTGGGGAATGCTTTTCACCCGCAGTCGCGTCTGTTGGTTTTGGATGCCAACGGCGACGGGCTCAGTGATATACTCTTGATTCGTAATCACACTACATCAAGCTTGTGGGGAGGCACCTTTGATGGCAGCGGGCAGCAGATGTTTCTGAAGACTCAGGATATTACAGTTGTGACTCTTGAGGGTGCTCAGCCGATGGCAGTGGATCTGAATGGAGATGGGAATCAGGATGTAATTTCCTATCGGCGCTCACCGATACATACGTCTCTGATGCGCATCTATTTTTACCAATCCACAGGCAGTAATGGTCTCGTCTATAAGGGCTTTCAAGATGTGGCGGATTGGCATGCCGACTCCCGCTTCGTTCCATTGGATATGAATGCCGACGGGCTTACCGATTTGGCCTATGTCTACCGCAGCGGATCAACGATCCATATTCAGCCTTTCCTGGGAACCGGGACTGTCAACGGTAGCCACTTTGTCGCAACTGGCCAGTCTTTGAGCTTTTCGGCGACCAGCAATTGGGAGCACGTTCACCTCTTTGGCGCCGAACTCAATGGCGATGGCCGAACGGATCTTCTTGCGGTCTACAGAAACAGTTCAAGCCAAACCCGGGCGCGCAGCTACAGTTCGCGTGGGAACCTGCTGGATCTGCGAGGCGACGTTTCGCTGGATTTGTCGTGGGGGAGTGGCCTGAGCCCCAGGATGGTACCTTTGGATATAGACGCCGATGGTTTCACGGACCTCGCCATTGTCTACGCGAATGGCTCAACGGCCAATGTGCGCCATTGGTTCGCT
>JBJHBN010000206.1:0-5264 GCA_050485505.1 Opitutales bacterium
TCCGGGTGACTGTAGAGCACATTAACGACGAGGGAAAGCCTCACCGGGGAAACCGTGCGGTTTCTCGACAACAAGGAGCCCACACTCGGTGTGCCGCGAAGCGAAGCATCGATCCCACGCTCATACGGGGCAAGGAACTGTGCCCGCTCGCTGCCTGTGAGGCGACCGTCGACCGCCTGAATGATTGAAGCACTTTCCAAAACCCGGATTTGGGTGTTAAAATCCTCCGCATTCGCGACATCCTGGCGGACAACATCCTGAAACTGTACAATTCGATCCTTCTCCCGGAGAATCTCAACAGTTGCTACTGATCGGTAGATCTTCGGCGCATTGAAAGTGTAGAGTGAGGTCGCCAGAAAGACTACAAATACGGTGACCACCAACCACCAGATACGCTCACGAAGGATTAACAGGTAATCTTTAATTGAGCGCGAATGAGGCGTGGCTGCATCACCATAGCCCTCGCCATAATAATAGCCACCGCCGTAATAACCGCCACCGGAAGACTGGTTCGAAGAATTGCTCATGTGAAAAATAGTTGAATGGATTCAGTAGCAGTGAGGCTCAAGGATCACCACATGCGCTCAGGCACGTTGACCAAATCACCGTCCTTGAGCGGATGGTCTCTGGCGGTAATGTTGCGGGCGTCGACTTGAATCGTCTGCCGCTCACCTTCATCATTGGTTCGGGTGATCGTGACATTTCGCATGTCTGCAAGCCGGTCGTTGCTCCAGCCGCCCGCGCGCGCAATCGCTTCCAGAAGGTACATTTGTTCTTCTGTCGGGAAAGGTACCGGACCCTGGCTATTCACCTTGCCAATCACCGTCACAAATCTCTCCGAATAGGCCAAAATAGCGACATCGAGGTGCGGTTCGACGTAA
The DNA here is from genome assembly GCA_050485505.1 of Opitutales bacterium. Classification (GTDB taxonomy): domain Bacteria; phylum Verrucomicrobiota; class Verrucomicrobiia; order Opitutales; family Oceanipulchritudinaceae; genus JAFIGG01. Next base: position 882 of record JBJHBN010000206.1, read on the forward strand.
TAGTCCCGGTTGTAGGGCTCGTAGAGGCGCTTGCGGACTTCGTCCATCGTCAAGCCAACTACTTCAATACTGCCCAAATACGGAAGCGAAATTGTTCCGTTTTGGGAAACCCGCGCCTCTGTCTTAAATTGGACTTCATCCGCGACATAAAGAGTCACACGGATCACATCCAAAGTTGCAATCCTGTAGGATGCTGAGGTCATAACCTCGGAACCACCCATTCCCTCGCCGGAGGCGGGTGTTCCCCCGCCTTGAGCATCCAACGCTGCAGGAACTCCCGCAGCTAGAACTAGAGTGAGCAACAATCGGGAGGCGTAACGGGTTAGGAATTTCATAAAGTACTAATCAGCTTTCAAAAACAAAAAGGAGGAAGGTCAACGCACAATGATTGACCTTCCTCCATCAGGAAAAGTTCACAAATTCTTAGTAACGAACCGAAGCGGAAACGCTCAAACGGTTATTCCGGTAGTCTGAAGCACCCGCAGTGTTCTTACCATCAACACTCTGATACGCATAGTCGGCCCGAATCGTCACGTAGTCATTCGGATTGTAAGTGACACCGGCATTGAAGAACATGTGATCTTCTGACCGGGGGCTGCGCTGGTATTCAGCTTCGGCGTAAGTGAGCGAGAAATTCGTGGCAATCATGTCGGTAATCCGTGCGCGGGTCCCGATAGTCAAGCTGCCGTAGGAATAGCTCAAGCCCTGGCTGGAGCTGGTGCGGAAATCATGAGCCAGATTGGCAAAATGAGTGATCCGCGGGGTTGCCAGATAGCTAACCATGAAGCTGTAGGACGGGGAAGAACGCTTATCGTTGGTCCCGGAAAACTTACGCTCCTGATAACCGAGCGAAAGGTTGCCTATGAACATGGGAGATCCCAACTCACCCTGCGCACCGACAAAGAAGTAATTGTCCTTCGAATCTCCGGTAGCGGAACTGACGCTGGTGTTTCGGTAACGGTAACCAGCGGTCAAGTCCAACTGGGGACGGACCTTGTAATAATAGGTCAGCGGAATTGCATAGTAGTCAAAGGAAGTCAGCGCCGGATCCTTGAAATCTGTGTCAGCATACTCCAGGCCTGCCGAAATCCCCATCAATTCGGAAATCTGATAACGGCTGCTTCCGTTCAAACGCGTCTCATCACGCTTCACCAGGCGACCAACCAAGTTAACATCTGCATCGTTGCTCGCACGCTGGCGGAAAGACGCCTGGATGTTGCTGATCGTCACACCGGTGTCGTAACGCGCTTGGGCAGAAAGGTCGGCATAGTCACCGTCCTGTGTCGACTCCGAATCGTAAAAGTGGAAGTGGTGACGGTAGGTGATGCTGGCGTTTGCAGCAGGCGTACGGCCATGAGCAATCTCAACGCCCGGTGAAGCCGTAAAGCGGAAATCGCTAACCCGGTTAACCCTGTCTGTGTAAAGATTCGATTCATACTGGATGCCTGCGCTACCCAGCACAAAGAGCTCTGTGTCTTCGTCCAGAGCCAACAGCGGCGCGCCGTAGCTGCTCAGCCCAAAAGCTGCTGCAGCGACAGCGATGGAGGTCGTAATTAAAGTTTTTTTCATTTTCAATTTAATTGATGTTCCACTTGGATAGTAAAACGGTTTTCATTCTATAGTCATTGCACCCCATATTCTAAAGCAGCGCTATGGCCCAACTGAATCTATTCGACAAAGATACGCTGATAAGTTGGAACAAAAAATCACTCAGATCAACCCTAAATTCCGCGCAGGACGCGTGATAATGTAAAAACAAGATAAATCAATGGCCAAATCATCCAAAAGCAAACAGGCCAACACCCCATCCGCACTTTTGGGTCTGGCAACAAGGGTCCGAACCGAGCGAGGAACCATTCGGCTGCAGTTGCGGTGGACGCGGATTCTGCTGGTTTTTCTAGTTCTGTGCGCAGGTGCCTGGGCCTTCAAATCGGTGGCGTTTTACTATTTCTTCAAGAGCATCCGGCAATTCGATGAAGTCAGCTTGGTCGACATGCTGGCATTCCCACTGAACCGCAGTTCAGTTCGCGAAGCTCAAGGCGACTACCAGATCCGCCAGGCCGAGCTCGCTATTGAGCGGGGGGACTACTTCCGGGCGCGAAATCTGTTGCAACAAGGGGTGAGTCGCTCGCCGGCGAATCTCGAGGGGCGCATGCTTCTCGTCCAACTGTTTGCTGGTTGGCGGACCGAACTTGCACTGCAATTGCTCGAGAACGGTTACGCTTATGGCAAAGAGGATGTCGCGTTTGTTAGCGCTTACTGCACCCTTCTCCTCAGGGAACGGCAGGACAATGAACTCATCGCCCTGACCGAGCGCTTGCTGGCAGAGCCGAATCTGCCCGATCAGGTGCGAAAGATCGCAGCGATCAGCCGGATGCAGGCCGCCATCCAAACCGGTGATTATTCATTGGCAAGCCAGACCTATCGGGAGCACACTCTCTATGAGACTCCGGATGGCATTCTGCTCGCCTGCGATATCATGGCCAGATTGGGACAGAATGAGCAGGCGGTTGCCTTACTCGAAGCCCTCATCCGTCAGTTTCCAGACAATGAACTGGACGCCATCCACCAACGCCTGGTACGCATCTACCGGGATACAGGCGATCTGGAGCGAGCCCGCCAACGCGCCCTCGACTACGCTATTCGCAACCCGGAAAAGTGGCAGGCACGCATTCTCCTGCTTGAGAGCCTGGCTGAGACAGATCTCCGAAATCAGTTTTCGCGTGAGGCAAGGGCAGTGATTCGCGCCTTCAGCAGCGACGAAGCGGCAATGCGCAGGCTCGGCAGTCTGGTAACCAGCAAAGGCGACCGGGAACTGGCAACCTGGATCTATGAAATCGCTGTCGAGAACTTCTTCGACATGGGAACTTTCAGTCTCATGCTCACGGAAGCAACGATTCGCGCGGGCCAACCCGGAGATGCTATTAGGATGATGAACGAGTGGTCACAGGCCGAACCCGCCTGGCTTGCAGCACAACAGCATCTGTTCAACGCAATGCGGGCAGTAGCCTACTTTGGCATGGGCAATGGCGAGCGAGGTCACTTCCATCTGAATAGCTTTCGAAACTCAAGGAGGGCAACGGCCGACCAAAAAATCTACGTTGCCGAGGTCCTTGCGGCAGTCGACCTGAAGGATGCTGCGCTGACTTTGCTCGAAGCGGCAAACAGAAGCTCCCCAAATCATGAACGCGCACTCAGCTCGATTATTACGATGAAAATCGAGCTGGGCGAAGCTTCCGGCCTTGCAAGTCAGATTTCGGACCTTCTCAAACTTAGGCGCCCGGACTACCGAATCATACAGAGCATCCACGACGCGCTGGGCAGTGACCGCTTTATTTACACACCCAATCGCCGCGAGTTGCTCAGCCGTCTGGACTCCATATTGTCAAATCCCCGCACAGAGGAGCTGGACCTTATGCCACCACTTCGCCAAATTTCCGAAGAAGGATAAAGGCCCGTATCCGCCACTTTTTCGGGATAGCTTCTAGTTGTTCAATCCGTCGGGGTATTGTCATCCGCATCGACCAACAGACGAACGCGGGCCTCAATTACCCGGGTTTCGTCCACTTCAGTAACCGTGACCTCCAAACCCTCGACCTGAATCACTTCACCTTGCTCAGGGATCCGGCCGATCTCCGATGTGATTAAACCGCCCAAGGTGCTCACGGTGTCATTGTCGATGTCCAAACCAAAGGTTTGCTCCAGCTCATGAATTGGTGTCAGGCCGGAAACAACCGCTGAATCCCCCTCGCCCTCACGCCGGATACGCAATTCCTCCTCATGATCGAACTCATCCTGGATCTCACCCACGACCTGCTCGAGCACTCGTTCGAGAGTCAACACACCTTCGGTGCCACGAAACTCATCAATCACCAGAGCCATGTGCATCCGGTGGGACAGCAGTTTACTCAGGGCGCTTTCCAAAGGTTCCTCACTGTCAATGCGAATAATGTCGCGCTTGAGCCAACGTAGATCGGCCTTTTCCAGGTTACCTGAGTATCGGAACAAATCTTTAATATGGATCAAGCCAATGCAATGGTCCAGATCCCCAACACATAGCGGAAACCGTGTGTGCCCGGATTCGCGGGCCATCTTCAGATTCTCCGAAACCGGTTCATCCAGATCAATGTATTTGACCTGATTGCGCGGCAACAACACATCAGAGACCACAAGTTCCCGAATATTGACCGCATTGCGAAGAATACGCTGCAATAAACCCGCTTGATCCGTCCCGCAAATCGATTCCAACTGCGCTTCGAAACTAAGAGATTCCAACGAAGGCATCTTTTCCTCGGACCGCATGGCCAGACGCCAAAGCAACTGCGCGAGGTGATGCAATCCCCCGTGCAAAGGCCGACTCACCCACTCGAACACAATCAAAAC
>JBJHBN010000207.1:0-3354 GCA_050485505.1 Opitutales bacterium
GATCATTTCTGGTTACCTTTCTGAGGTGAGATTCTTGCCCCTCTTAGTTCCCAGTATAACCTATTATATACATAATAAGCATTACTGTCAAGAGGGTTGCGGGGTTTGTTTTACCCCTCTTTTGGGGGATGTTTCCTACGAATTGGGCTTACTATTAAGTCACTAAGTACTGTAACTTGTATCACATATTGGAGTGATTATGTACAAATATGACCAAAAGAAGCTGCCAAGGTATGTTCAGTTGTACTGGAAATGTGAACAATGTGGAGAATTGTGGGAGTGGCCGGACAACAAAGCTAGGAAGTATTGCAGCCGGAAATGTCGGAATCGGGCGTTTTACTTATCACACTCCCAGAAGGACGAGGAAGAAGATCAGCCACAGAACTACCATCATATAGAGAACGGTGAACAGGAAAGTGAAACCGACGACCATTGCGCAGTAAGTCAAGAAGAGCTTGAGGTTTGGATGCTTGTCCAACCAGGTCAGGAACTTGTTGTACCATGACTGAAATTTGCTCTGGACCTTGCGAGCTTGCTTGCGGGCTGCGCGGTTGGTCGTCCTTGCGGCTGCTCCTGCAACTCTGGCTGAGTTTCTGAAGCCTGCTGCCGCCCTGTTCTGCGTTCTTGAAACGCTCGCTCTCGCTCGCGACCATCGACTTTGCTTGATGCTAATGGTACCATCTGGATTGAACACGAAATCATGTTCATCCATCTCATTGATCATCTCTGATGCTTCCTCAACGAGGCTCTTGAGGCTTTCCATTTCCTCTTCGGAAAGCTCACTCAGAGCGTTGATGAGTTCCTTACCTCCGAAGTGCTCCATCATGTGTTCCATGACGGTTTCGGGTGAGAAATTTTCTCCTTCTTCTGTGAGATTGACTTTGATTGGTGAGACATTGGATTGGTCGCTCATTGCGTTACCTTTCGAGAAGCGATGGGATGACGGAATTTCCGATACCCCTCTTTGGTTGTGTTGATTGCGGACTTGAGTTGCAGATAGGAGGAGCGGATGGTATATCCGATGGACTTGGTGACTCGAACGATTGTCTCCAGTAGTTCAAGGAGGCGCAATGCATAGATGATTGATGACATGAGAACGGACAAGATAGCCGCTCCTGCGACGATAGTGCCAGAGGTGCCGAACACCATGGATAACAGGATGGTGAGGGCGAAGGAGAAAGCCATGGCGAGGAGCTTCCAACGTTTGAACGTTTCACGGAGCCATGGGGACCGCCACACGATCATCATCTCAACTATGGTGGCAGCAAGCGCGATGACAATCATCATCATGAACATGTTTATTATTATCCTTTCTGTGTAGCGTAGTGGGACATCGGGGGATCGAACCCCGGACCGAGGAATTATTGTGGGCCAGGTGGGAATTGAACCCACTATCGAGCAATTATGAGTTGCCTGCTTATACCGATTAAGCTTCTGGCCCGTGATGCTGAAGGTGTGCTGAGCATTTGCGGCTACAACAGATGGGAAGTTTACGATTCTTTTGAGCGATGAGTCGCTTTTCTCGTGTAAACGTTTTGTTGCAATTGCCGCATCTGAGTGTTACTGTAGCGAGACCTTTACTGCTCTTACGTACATTTTCAGCATGTGTGAGGATTTGTAGGTTTTCGATACGATCATCGAGCTGATCATCATTTATGTGATCAACTATTTCTGATCTTTTGAGCCATCTTCCCTCTTTTAGTGAGACGAGATAGCGAGCGTAAGTCATAGAAGTTCTATGTGTGGGGGACACAAGGAAAATCATAAAGCGGTCAATGCGTTTGTTATATGTAGGTCCATAGATTTTGTAATCTTGGAATGGATTCATTCCTCAATTATATCACAATGACTATGCTTTTGCAACCCCCCTGCTCTGACCACTGAGCTAATGTCCCCTCTTGCTTTGTGTTACGAGTGAACTGATGTGATGTACAGTTTCCCGTCTTCACCTTCGCTGAAGTCAGCATGGTCATTCAACCAAGCCGATAGGTCAGCCAGCGAATGCATGGTGTAGTAGGGGTCCCAAGTGGAAGCTCGACATTCCTCGGTGCCGGGGACGTTGTTCTGATGGAGTTCGTTGAATAGGATTTGACCTACTCGCAGATCTTCACGTCGGGTGAGTATGAGTTTGGAAAGTTCTTCAACGTTGACCATTTCAGTCCTCTTCTGTCCTGCGCATGCGCCAGTTGTAGTTCTTGACGAGTGGCAGGTGTGTCGGGCAGTGAGAATCATGTTGGCGGTGGCGGGTTTCACTAGAGATTGAGTAGTTGATGTAGTCACCCTTCTTGTAGGTGTTGGTCCAGCTGAGGTGATCCATGTGTGGATTCTCGGCGTTGCATGCTGGGCATTCTACTACGTCTTGTTGGAGTGTCCAGCCAACGGTTGTGATAATCGTTCGGTTGAAGTATTGGCGAGCACTCTTGCGCTTTGCCTTAAATGGGTTGGTGAGTACACCGACCGTTGCGGTGACTGTGCCTGCTGCAACGCCCAGTGTTGAAAGGGCGCGAACTTTGGTTTTGATGTTCATTTCAGATTTCCTCTTTGTAGACGATACCGAGGAGTGAAAGTGCAATCAGGACGATGACGATTTCCATATCAGGCCTTAGCTGGGAGGAAATCAACGACGATTTCGACATCATCCTCGTGGACGACTTCGACGGTGACCTGGTCCTTCATCTCATCAAGGACGGCGAGGGCGCGCTGAACCTTCTTGAGGTTGTAGGCGTTCTGAGCTTCGGTGACCTTCTCGGAGGTCTTGGTTTTCAGGGCGCCGAAGCGCTCGCGGGTTTTCAACTCGGGGACGGGGATGGAAACGGTGAACTTGCGCATGATGGTGCCTTTCTTCTGATTTCGGTTGTGTTGCAGAGAATGGGAGCCCTTTATACACATGCTCAGGTGTGTGAGCAGGAAGAATCAATTTACCAATAGGGGGAAAGGAGGGCGAAACCCCCATCGGCAGATGTCCGTGAGACTGGTATCTCACTGATTCTCCCCACTTTATCTGTAACTTGTCAGGAGACTTGCTTTTCGATGACCCAGACGGGCTTGTTTTTGGAGTTGGCATATCCATATGCATGCTTGGTACCACTGGAGGTTGGGTTGTAGCACCATATGCGATTGCATGCATCGATCATCTTCTCATTGCGGATGAAGTTCGAGTGACGCTTGATCTGCCATCCGTTTACCACCTCAGTGACATAAATACTGTCACATACGTAGTGCACTTCGGCAGTGTTGTCCAGCAAGATCTGGAAGTGTTCAGACCGATCTTGACTAGTCAAGGAATTCCGGCGCCAGTAGTAGTCTGCATATCCATCGTTTGGAATGTACAGATGGTACGGGACACCATTGATG
>JBJHBN010000207.1:3364-5254 GCA_050485505.1 Opitutales bacterium
GCTCCGGCGATCATCTCATCGAAGCCCTCGGCGCCACCCGAAAGAATCAACAAATCATCACCATGCTTAGCCCTAGCATCTGCCATGGTTTCAACGAGGAGTTGATGCACACGTGGCCATTCAACGGTGTCGGTGATCAACGAGCGAGACCCAGTGCCAGCAATCGTGAACATGTCATGTACTCCTTAGAGCGAAGAAGGAGGGGAGAGAGAAGTTTCCAGGATTAAGGAGGGCGAAACACCCTGGAGAACTCCTCTCTCCCCTCTTTATTATCACTTCTGAGAGAACCGAGAGTCAACCCCCTCTTCGCCTGAGAGGGTTGACCTAGGGGGATGATCTTCCTGGATTGGAATCAGGAAGGGAAGCGGCGCTGAAGGACCTCGATCAAGAGATCCATCACCGATTCCTCGTTATATGCACCAGGCTGGAAGATGATGCGGTCCTTGGGAGTGTTCTTCCACTTGTTCGCATCCGACTCCTGAACGCAGAACCAGTACAGGGCAAAGACATACCGAGGCATGTTATCACCCAAGGTTCGAAGTTGCTGGGTCATCGTATGAACAAGCTGCTCATTTTCCAGCTTACGATGGTAAGCCTTCGCGATCTTGGCAAATGGATCATCGAAGGATACCACCCTGTATCGCTGATCAACATCAGCAAATGCCCGGTTCCACATACGATGGAAGTCGCGTGCGAAACGGATGGCATCAGCACCAGGGTTGACCATACGAACCTTCGAAGCGAGTTCAGAGGCGCACCTCGTCTCACGGGTGAAGGCATACAAACGGTTCTTGACTCGCTCATACATGCTAGCATAGAGCACGGAAATACGAGTCATCCGCTTCATTGCAATCTCATCCCGAGTCAACTCTTCACGGAACCACTTGGGAGAGCGAAGCCGGACCAGAGAGTGATCAACCTTACGATCACCCATGCTAGCCAGGAGTTGCTGAAGAATGCGGTCGCGCTCTTCATTTACAGATTCGATCTGATCCAGATCAAATCCCTGCTCAACGGCATCAACGACTTCACCGAAGACATCAAGCATCACCGGTGGGAAGCTCGGACCCATGGTGTTCACCCAGAGCATGAGGGCATTGGCGATGGGGCCGATACCCTTGTTCACGCTCTGAGCAGACAACATATAGGCTGCGTCACTTCTTGTCATTGGATTGCCGAAGACCAACTTCGACTCTGGCATTCCGATGTGGTCGACCTGGGACAGGAGATAGCCCTGACCACGAGGCTGATCGACCAAGTTGATGACGGGCAGATCCTCATGGCGCAAGATCCATGGAACATCCTCATAGGAATGCATCAGTTCGATGGAATACTCACCAGGACCATTCGGTGAACGGACGCAAAGAACCGCATACGTCGCAGTCTCTGGTGAGTCACCTGGGATACACAGAGGATCCAGAACGCCGTCCTCAACCAGGTATTCTGTTACCTGAGGATCTGAAGACCAGACCTTGATGAGGACATAATCAGCGGTGTCGTCCTGATCCCACGTGCCATGGAGATCGAAAGTTCGAAGGAACCGATCATCAGGCACAACCATACCATACTTCGGATAGAAGCAATGGAGGTCCGGATTGTGGGTCAGTTCGACACCACCCATCATCGTCATGGCGCTGTATGTTACAACTCCAGCATTCATGGCGTTGGACATGGGAATATAAGTCTTACGATAGAGCCTAGCTCCATCATCCCAGTCCTGTTCCATTTGCTTGAGAACACCGCCTACAGCCATCTGAAGGAAGTTCTGGGAAGACTGAAGCTCGAACCCAGCCATCTGCCAACGGATGTAGCTATGATGGTAGTCGGTTGAAATCTTATCCAACTGGATACCACCATGCTCGTCATGAGCATCCTGAGTCATCATCATCC
>JBJHBN010000208.1:0-5230 GCA_050485505.1 Opitutales bacterium
GCACTGTCGAGTCTGCAAGGGGAAAATGAGTCGCAACTTCTCCTGGTGTCCCCAATGCGGCGGGCACAACCCAAGAATTACCGGGTGGACGACGCTGATGATTGTCACTCTGGTGGCTACAGCTGCGATCAGGCTGGGGGCGGGGTACGCCAGTGCCGACACGGAGTTCTCACTGGTCGAAATGGATAATTTATCCTACCGGTCGGTACTTCAAACCTTTGAATCCATCAGCTATCCAGACTAATGATCTGGGCGACGGGGAGGGCGCCGATATCATGGAACTTATGGTTTTTCCCTTCGCTCAGGTCTATCAGGCTTGAAACTCGGGAATAGAGCTCTGGCGCGAAGAGTTTTTCGCCATTTGAGGTTTCACGCATGATGCCGAACCGCAGCTTCCTGCGCTCTTCTCGGGGGATTTTGCTGAGCATGTTCTTGGTGGCCCATATTGCGCCACCACGGGCAAAGTCGCTTAATCGGGCTGCATGATTAATGGTGTCGCCCAGCACGGTGAACTCCACGTGGGTGCCGGTATGGTAGGTGCCGAACCACTCCTGCCCCTCGTTGAGACCGATATTGAGTCTCAGGTCGTGTGACCAATTCTTGCGCTGCTGCCAGTCCTTGGTCATTTCCCGCATCATTGCCCGCAGCTCCAGAGAGCAGCGGATCGAATTCATGATGTAGTCGCTATCCGGTTGAGGCAGAAAGTAATAGACCATGCCGTCGCCGACATGCTTACCATGAGTAGCCTGATACTTTCGGAACACGATTTCAGCACATTGCCAGACACCATTGATCAGCTCGAAATACTCGTCTGCCGGGAGTTCTGCGCATATCTGCACAGAGTTCTGGAGATCGGCAACCATAGTGACCAAATTAGTAAGAAATGGCTTCCGGTTTTTCATGATCTCGCGGATCACATGATTGCGCTGGGACAGTAACTGAAGCAGGGCGTTGCTGTCTGCATCTCCGGGCTGAAAAACGAAAAGAACTCCTTCCCGGAAAAAGACAATATAGAGGGTGTAGCACTTCTCACCACTGCCATCGTTGATGTCAAATATACGGTGGGAGATATCCTCCTGATCGCTTATGGCCTCGGTGGTCTCGTACAGCTCACTCAGAAGTCTGACGTCCTCGTTTTCAAGATAGGGGTATACCCTAGCCAGTCCGGCGCGGCTCATTCGTTTCTTGGCAGCGCTCATGGTAATTGCGAGCAGTTGGGGAAAATTCACAAGGTGCTGGGCTTGCTCACGATTCAGCAACAAATGAAAGATATTGCGTGCCTCAATTTCATGATCGATCACCGAATCGAGAGAAAAGAGCGTGTCTGCGGCCACATTGTTCCACCAGGTCAACTCAAAATTATTGTTCACCATGAATGACGGCCCCGGAAGGGAATTTATTGAAAACTCCAGAGAGAGATTTGTTGGAGCCAGAGATTTGAAGCCGGTCGTAGCTACCTCGTTACGGTAGACATCTGGTGATTCCATTTGTGGCTTTGTGACTTCGGTCGGGCGTTCAATCTGTCGCTCGGACGAGAAGTGAGCGGCAATCTCTTTCATCGATTTGCCATCAGCCTTCATGCGCTGCACTGATTCGATAATCTCTACGGCCGAATCAGGAAAGAAACCCAGGCGGGGAATTTGGGCGTCACCTTCGGATACCGAAACAACTTCAGGCCGCTGCAAGATTCCCATACTGATGTAGTTGTTGAGCGTGGCGCGCGATATCCCGGTTCGTTCAATAATTTCCTTGCTACTGATCATGACCAATCGCCTCTATAGTTGGGTTTCGGTTAAACAGCTTAATGTGTCATAAACAGTATATGGCTAGATGTCTAAATATGTCAACATAACAGTCTGCGAGTAGATATACAGTATAACTGTATACTGTCCAAATGATTTATGCTGACCCGTCACCCAAGCAAACCTCTGAAGGAGGAATAACCCCGCACCAAGCGAACAAAGGCGGTTTTTGTACAGTGGATGTCTGTGTCTTGTTGGTCGGCTCGGAACGCACCTGGTTTCGTTGGAAGGCCGCTGGCAAGGGTTCCAAGTGGGCTTACCAGTCATTTCGTTTGCAAGCTGGTTACTTGGACGATCTCGGCTGGAAAGGCTGGCGGATTCATCAGGGGATTCTGACGACTTCGGACCTGAGCGCTCGCTATCATTCCTGGCAACCTGGTGACTTGAAGGCTGAAGCCTTCCGGCGGGTCAAGGGAAAGCGCTCAGATGGATCCACGCCAATCTACTAAACCAAAAATAAAGCGGAAGACTTTGTAGCGGGCCATTTCCCTGCCATTTTGGCACCTGATCGATTCCTGCGTCGGGCTGTGGGTGGGCGGATGCGCAGGTGCGGCAGCCCGTGCACCACCCACACCCTCATTTGCGACTGCGCATAATATATATTATGTTAAATCATAAGACGGCCAATCCGGACGGATAGCTGGGTTGATGGATTGGGTATCTCCTGCTCCAAACTCCATAGGACTTGAATGCTTTCCTTGAGTTGTCTAATTGTAGACCCGAACAGCATCGTTTTGGGTAAGCCAGGCTTCGAAGGTTTCCATATCCATTGGACGCGCATAGTGAAAGCCCTGCTGATAAAAGCAGTGCCACTGGGACAAGATACTTTGTGCGCTTTCAGTTTCCACCCCTTCAGCGATAACGCTGATTCCGAGACTTTCGCCAAGGTGCAGTATGGCCGACGCTATTACCCGGTTCCTCTCGCTTTGTTCGAGGGTGAGGATGAAGGATTTGTCGATCTTGAGGAAGTCACAGGGCATGTCTTTCAGATAGTTCATGGAACTGAAACCGCACCCGAAGTCATCAATGGCGATACTGATTCCCATGGACTTGAGGCTATGCAGTCTGTCCAGTACAAACTGGGCGCCGCTAAGCAGCAGATTTTCGGTAATTTCGTAGTGCAGAACCCCCGGTGGAATGCCGTAGGTGTCCAGCAGTTCGGAGCTGTACCGTTCGAGGTTGGGATTGATGAACTGCTTAGGCGAAAAGTTGATAAAGAGTCTTGTGTTTTCGGATATGACGCCCTTATCTACCCAGTTGCGATACTGGGCGGCTGCATTGTCCATTACCCATTCGCCGACTGCGACGATTTGGAAGGATTCTTCCAGAATCGGAATGAATTCGTCCGGAGTCGCACCCTCACCCTCCTTTGGACGCCAGCGTAACAGGGCTTCATAGCCGAAAAGATTACCTTCCCGCGCGTTGATAATGGGTTGATAGTGAAGCTCGAACTCCCTCTTTTTCAGGGCATTCTGCAGCCCGGATGCTATGCGGACACGTTTTTTTGCCTCGGAGTCCAGTTTCTCGTCAAAGAAGTGGTAATGATTACCCCCGGACATTTTTGCTTTTTTCATGGCGGTTTCAGCGTTCCCGATCAGTCGGTCCGCCAATCCCTCTTCCACCGGGCTATTGCCTATCTGGTAGCTGACCACCCCGATACTGCCGGTTAGTTGCAAGCTAGCATTCTGGGCCCCGGACTTGATGGATACGGGCGCTGAAATCGCACTTTGAACCTTGGTTACCACGGAGGTCAGGGCCGGGCTAACAATGCTTGTCTGGAGGTTAAGTAATACAACGTATTCGTCACGCAGATAGCGCGCGACGAAATCGCCCTCTCTCAAGGTATCCTTAAGCCGTTGTCCGAGCTCCTTGAGCACCTGGTCTGCAGATCGGTTACCGTAGTTCTCGTTCAACAGCTTGAACTGGTCAAGATTGATAAAAAGAATGCCGAGATGAACGCCCTGTTGTCGCGAATGGATACGAGCGGAGAGTTCTTCTCCCAGCGCCCGACGATTGGGGAGCTCCGTAAGCAGATCGTGGCGCAGCATCTGCCTGATCTGCTCTTCGTTCGCCTTGCGCTGAATAGCGAAATGCAGGCTGCGCACAAGTGTTCTTCCTTCGATTTGCCCTTTCGACAAATAATCCTGCGCACCCTCTCTGACCGCCTGTAGCCCCAGTTCTTCCTGGTCAAATCCGGTTAACACTACGATAGGTACTCGCGGATTATGCCGGTACATGGTTTCGAGCGTCTTGATACCCTGTGAATCGGGAAGCCCGAGGTCCAGCAGAACGACGTCGGGATCTATCTCCAGCATCGCCAACTCGGCAGACTGAAGGTCTTCGACGTACTGCAGTTCGAAGCTGTCATAGGGATCCTCCGATAGCAATTCCCTGACCAGGCGTGCGTCACCCGGATTGTCCTCTACCAGGAGAATATGCGTTTTGTCCCTTCGGTTCATGGTACTACCCTGTGGTCGTTAGCTCTTGTTACCGGCGGTTTATTTGGATTTGCGAAGGGCATCGACACCCTTGCCAAGATAGGATTTGAGTCGTTTCTGATCCTGTTTGCGACGTATGGCGTAAGGAATCATTCTGGCCAGTAGGGGGCCGGTCAATTCCGACTTTGTAATGTAGTTCTGGGCGCCCTTCTCCACTGCCTTCTCGCCCATGGATATGTCGTCGTGTCCCGAGATCACTACAATAGGCAGGTCCCCGTACTTCCGATCCAGTTCGATAAGCGCATCCAGGTCGCGCGCGTCGGGCAGCCCGAGGTCAAGCAAGGCAAGGTGAAAAGTTTGCTGCTCCAGTTCGGCACAGGCTTCGGCAAGGCTGAGCACATGGGTGATGCGATAATCGCGGACTGCATGCTCTTTGATGTGTTCCTTTATCAGGCCGGCATCCCCTGGGTTATCCTCGATTACCAGTATGCTGAGCGTAGACTGCTTCAGGTCGCTTATCATCGTTCTTCTCCTTTCTGGTACATCGGTGCATTTACTACCATCCAAGGGAACCTGTGGGCGGAGCCTATCCCAAAAGTCCTTTGCTTTCGAGATCTTCGAGTAGTTTCCAATGCCTAGTCGTCGCTGTAAAGCCTGGCAGCAGCCGGTGAAGACTCAGGTGTCTATATCAGGCTCGATCTGTCCTTTTGCGAAAGCGCAGCAGCCCCCCTCTGATAACGCGGTCATAAAGACGAATGCCGAGGAGCAGCAGCAACACCGCCAAGTAAACCCAGGGCTCCGTCTGAAACCCCTTGCTAAGCCATATCAGGTGGATGCAAGCGGCAATAGCGGCCGGATATACCAGCCTGTGCAGGGCAGTCCACTTGCGCCGGAGTCGTTGCTGGAATCGTCGGGTGGAGGTCAGCGCGAGAGGAACGAGCAGAACAAAAGCCATGAATCCCACTAGGACGAAGCTGCGATGCACAAGGT
>JBJHBN010000209.1:0-5221 GCA_050485505.1 Opitutales bacterium
AGGAAAAACAGGGTGCCTGGCACCAAGGAAACGGGGAGAAGGCGGATCCGTGGATACCTGAAAATAGCGTGCCTGGCACCAAGCCGTAAAAACGAGTGTACTCGCCAAGGTGGGTGACGAGGCTAAATACTTTACATATTCAACACAGAACCCTAACCTTGAGATAGCTATGAAATACTCCTTGGTAAAAACTGGGCTGCTGGTTGCTTTCTATTTCATCACGTCCCTCACAGCGCAGGCAAACCTGCGGGCTCCGATGCTCTCTTTTCATGGGCCCGTTGGCTCGACTTTGACTCAAGCTGAGGGGATTCAGGTATTGGACGAAGAGTTGGAAATCCGGTTTCGAATCGATCGAAGCGATATCCCTGATAAGAGCTCCTGCGCAATTACCGTGCGTTACAAGGTCTACGCATCAAGTTTCGCTGACCTGGGGCTTGAATTTATAGGCTCGGCCGATGGTGACTTGCACTGGGAACTTGGAGACCAGTCTGGTGTGGCCCGGTTGGTTGTCCAAGAAGATCCAGTCAGTCAAAGCGAATCCGAAAAGCCAACTGACTATTGGCAAATTCAACCGACTCTCTACAGTGCATTCTTCACGCTGACAGTGGAGCCGGGAGAACAAATCATCGAGTTACACTATGAACAGCCGGCCAGTTACATTGAGGTTGACTACGGTTACTTCCGTTCAAGCAAATTCATTCACTCTGTGGATTACCTGATCGGCCCCATCAAAGAATGGGAACTTGCGAGTGATTTTAAGGTGCATGTGCAGGTTCATATTGAAGACGCGATCACCGGAGCCTGGGCGCGCGTGCGCGGTCGGGACGACAGGATATGGATGGTCAACGAAGACTACAGCAGCCTTGAGCCCTCAGAAGTTCTTCGCAAAAGAAACACTCTCTCGGCAAGCTGGACTTTCGGTTCGGCCGAACTTCCCGATAAGATTCGAGTCCATGTAGGCCCAGCGAGTAAAGAAGGAACGGAGACCGTCCAGAACTACTAGTGGTAGGTGTGGGCAGGAGCAATTTTGCGACAGATTCTAGACAATCAAGCGATAGTGGATAGCCTCAAAAAATGCATTTGTTCATTACTTCTGTTCTGATTTCATTTTGTCTTTATCTCCCGGTTCTGGCTAAATCTCATCAGATCACTGATATTACTTGGCAGATTGAAGATGAGACGTTCGCAGGAAAACTGGTATATCCAAGCAAGACGGAAGGGAAGCTGCCTGGCCTGCTGATGGTTCCCAATTGGATGGGTCCCACCGATAAGTCGCTGGAGAAAGCAAAGCGGGTCGCAGGTGACCGCTACATAGTCTTAATGGCTGACCTGTATGGAACTAAAGTCCGACCAACTAATCCCAGTGAGGCGAGCAAAGCCGCAGGATTCTTGCGTGGAAATACGGACCTGATGCGCAAACGGGGGCAGACCGCCCTCGATACTCTCCTGGCAGCATACGAATCCATTCCGCTCGACCGTGAGCGGATTGGAGCGATTGGATTCTGTTTTGGCGGAGGTGCCGTCCTCGAACTCGCGCGCAGTGGTGCTCGACTGGACGGAATAGTCAGCTTCCACGGAGATCTACTGTCTCCCACCCTCGGTTCGGACTCAGGGCAGACAAAGGGCAAGGTCTTGATTCTTCACGGTGCGGCGGATCCCGCAGTAACTCTGGATGAGGTGCATGCCTTCAGCGAGGTGATGGCTGACACAGAGGTCGACTGGGAAGTAATCATCTATAGCGGTGCGGTCCATTCCTTCACCAATCCGTACGCAAGCAATCCTGGCCGCTCGGAATACCACCCGGAAGTCGCCCGCCGAGCCTTCGCTGCCATGGATCGATTCTTTGACCGGGTATGGGTCGATTGAGTTCCGGAAATGCGATCATTACCGTGTTTAGAGCCGGTTCCTCGAACCGAGGCCCTTAATGCGCTTGCCTGCGATAGCTCTTAATCCAATCCAGAATATGGATCAAATCAGGCGATACCTGATGCTCCAATTTCAATAAATCTTCACTCGGCTCAACAAAGTCTGGAACCTGAATTACCTGCATACCGGCAGCAACCGCAGATCGAACGCCGTTTTCCGAGTCCTCCAGTGCCAGGCAGTCATTGGGGCTAACGCCCAAGCTCGCAGCCGCCTTTAAATAGATCTCAGGATGGGGTTTACTATGTTCCACCTGGTCTCCGCCTACAATGCTTTGGATGTACTTCAGTACATTTGCCTGGCCCAACTTCTCATGCGCCTGCGCCGTCGAACTTGAAGTCGCCACAGCGATAGGAATTCCGCTTGCATCCAGAAAATGCAGCAATTCCACAGCTCCTGGTAGCAGAGGAATCGCTTTCGCGGTCTCCTCCAGATAGCGCTGATACCAATACTCTCCAAAGGCGGCCGGATCCGCTTTCCCTGCAAGGCCTTCGGCAAGGACTTGCTTACCCCGCACCTTATTCAGGCCAATGCAGAGTTTAAAAACTTCCGTTTCATCGCCAATGCCCATCTTGCCACATGCTTCGAGAAAAGTGGCATGAGCGATGCGCTCCGTATCCAGCAATAAGCCATCCATGTCCGAAACAACAGCGTTAAACCGAGGTCGAGAGGCCATTAAGTGAGTTCCGTTTTTCACGTCAGGAAGCTCACTCACTTCCAAATAAAGCGCAAGCGGCTTTCCCTTCTGGTTGCGGCTGCACGTTGGTGCTTTATTGTAACCTTGTTGCAGTTTTGCCATGGAACAGGAGCTGCTGTGCAGAATGCAGTATGGATGCCGCACACAATCACAAAAGCCCGAACAAAGCCACCCGATTGTTAAAGGCCGTTGAATGGCTGGGAAACCTGTTACCGCATCCAGTGACGCTATTTTTCCTGTTGGCTGTGGCGATCATACTGCTTAGCTGGGCCCTGCATGCCGGCGGCCTTAGCGTTCAGGACCCAAGAGATGTGCAACGGCAGATCACCGTGGTCAATCTTTTCAGTGCCGACGGACTGCGCATGATAATTGAAAACATGGTGGTCAATTTCACCTCCTTTGTGCCCCTGGGGACTGTGCTGGTGACTATGCTTGGGGTCGGTGTCGCAGAGGCATCCGGACTCCTTTCAACTGGAATTCGTTCCATCGTATTGTTTGCCCCCAAGCGCCTCCTGACCTTCGCTGTGGTGTTCGCCGGTGTAGTTTCCAATACGGCCGCAGAGATGGGCTATGTCGTCCTCGTGCCCATGGCTGGCTTTCTCTTTCTGGCCGTCAAACGCCATCCCATTGCCGGCATGGCGGCCGCGTTCGCAGGCGTATCCGGTGGTTATAGCGCCAACTTGCTTATTGGGACCGTCGATCCGCTGCTTTCCGGAATCACTCAGGAAGCAGCCCGCTACATTGACCCCGAATACATTGTCCACCCCGCAGTGAATTGGTATTTCATGATGGCGTCAACCTTAGTTGTCGCTTTTATCGGCACCTGGGTCACACACCGGATTGTCGAACCCGCACTAGGGACCTACGATGACAGTCACTCGGATCACGGCACAGTGAATGCCAACGATTACCTCAAGCCGCTGACCTCTGCAGAAAAGAAGGGCCTTTTGGCAGCGTGCATGACAGTGGTTCTACTGGGAATTGCAACCGCCTTCACGGTCGTTCCAGCCAATGGGATACTGCGCGATCCAGAGACTGGAGATATTCTTCGCTCGCCCTTCATGTCGGGTATAGTCGTACTGCTGTTCTTCTTTTTTCTGATCCCGTCGATTGTCTACGGCAAAGTCACTGGCAGTATTCGCAACGACCGCGATATCATCAACGGAATGGCTGAAGCCATGAGCCGACTGGGTATCTACATTGTTCTTGTCTTTTTCGCTGCTCAGTTCGTCGCCTACTTTCGCTGGACCAACCTTGGTGAAATAATGGCCATCACCGGAGCTAATTTCCTGACCGCAATTGGCCTCGATAACCCACTGGTCTTTCTTCCCTTCATCCTCATGTGCTGCGTCGTCAATCTGATGCTCGGCAGCGCATCTGCCCAGTGGGCCGTAACTGCACCCATTTTTGTTCCAATGTTAATGACCCTTGGATACAGCCCTGAAGTTGTTCAGGCGGCCTACCGGATCGGGGATTCAACTACAAACATCATCACCCCAATGATGAGTTACTTCGCCCTGATACTTGCTTTCATCGCACGCTTCGACCGTCGTATTGGAATCGGTACAGTTATCAGCACCATGCTCCCCTACAGCATCGCGCTGCTCGCAGGCTGGATTGTACTTTTCTACGTCTGGGTCTTCCTGCTCGGTCTACCCGTGGGGCCAGGATCGCCAACCTATTTCGAATTCCCCTCGACCGCGCCCTGACTTGAATTACCGACCCAAGCCAATGCCTCGTCGAGGACCTTGAAAAGCTTGACTTCAATCTGCGGATTGTCGTTCAGAGACTGAAACATCCTGGCCAACCCATAGGCCAAGAGGCCTGGTGCAATGACTGCCGAACGAATCGGATTTTTCAACTCAACATGACGCCGAGTGGCCACAAAATCCTCCATGGTCTCAAAATTGAGTGAACTACCCGCTACGTCCGTCATATCGGTCACCCGATTAATGGATGTAGGAGAAGCGTCCTCAATTACACGCAATTGCTTGGAAACACTCATAAGATCTTCAAGGCTGAGGAATCCTGACAGTTGAATATGGATTAAGGATCCCCTAACTGAGACAACACAGGGCATGAGACAGAGCAAAATCGAACACCAGCAGACTATTGCCTGCAATTTTGGACCTTTCAATCCAAAATTGACCAACCAAGCAAGGGATAACCTCCAAAACCAAAAAACCTTGATCCCGCTTCGACCAGACGTTTACATAATGTCCAACCTTTTCACCGCGTGCCCCGTCCTGTTGAAATTCTGTCCCACTCACTCCGTTGGCTCAAACCTCCGCGCCAGTGGATGCCACTCGTTTTGTTTGCCGGTGGTGTATTCTGCGGCATAGGTCTCCTCACGGTCCACCTTTCCAACGCCACTTCCTATCTCTCGGACGACCCCCGGGCGTGCATAAATTGCCACGTCATGATTCCTCAATATGCCTCATGGGAACGTGGCAGCCACGGCCGGGTAGCGTCCTGCAATGATTGCCATGTGCCGCACGACCATATTGCCCGTACCTATTACTTTAAGGCAATGGATGGTAGTCGCCACGCCTATATGTTCACCTTCCGCCTGGAACCCCAGGTCATCCGCATGCATGAGGC
>JBJHBN010000210.1:0-5215 GCA_050485505.1 Opitutales bacterium
CGAGCACCAACATGTTGCTCTCCACCTTCGCCGTCATCGCTTTCGTCGGGCTTCGCAGCCTCGCCATCGACATCGTGATGAACATCCGCGCCTTCGTCGTCCGGCCCGTCCAGTCCAAACCGTCGAAGCAGCACGTGCCCCACTGGGCTTCCGTGCTCTATGTCGGCAGCTCCATCCCGGAAGACATCGAACGCAATGCCCCCCTCGCCGTCGGAGTGGCGAATTAAATATTCGTAGTAGGGACTTTGCGGCAAGCGGCGGTAGTCCACTTCGGCGTCTGGAGAAGGAATGTGCAGGCGGGTCAGGCGCGGATCCGGACGTTCTGCGCCTTCCAGTGGAATCCAGGACCCATCGACCAGCAATTCAACATTTGTGAAGTGATCGACACGCGGTGCATTGCGGTAGACGAAACTGAGTAACCACTGACCATTGTCCTCTTGCAGTTGCACCTCGTTTTCGCCTTCGAATCCGCGCTCACTGCGGTGAAGGGTGTAGATGAAAACCTGATCTGAATCCGACTTGGCCAGCTGCCATTGTCCTTGGTTCCTCGTCGCCGCGGCATCCGGCTCAGGCGTTGACTGGCAGGCGACAGAAAACAACAGGGCGGATGCGAGGAGAGGGATACACAACTTCATTGCCTCTGAGACTGATCGGCGGACGTCAGAGTTCAATCAAGAATATTGGTAGCAGTGTGAATCTCCTTTTGTGTTTTGGATCGAATTTTTATGCTGGTCTTGGTGCCAGGCACCCATCATCCTGCAAGTTATGTGCTTCGATTGTAAATTGTCTCGGTTTTTCGCTTTTCTCACATGTTTTCTGCCGGCCTGCTTATTTGCAGGGACTGTCACTCAGTGGTCGACGATTGATGCTTTACTTGAAGGGCTCTACGACGGTGTTGCGACACTTGGCGAACTGCGCGAAGCGGGCGATTTTGGCCTTGGGACTTTTCACCGCCTGGACGGAGAAATGGTCGTGCTCGACGGCACGGTTTATCAAATCGACAGCACTGGACAGGTGCACCGTCCGGACGATTCACTGACAACGCCCTTTGCTGCAGTGGCTTTTTTCGAAGCCGACTATAGGTTGAAGATTCCGGCGGGGAGTAGCCTGAAAGAATTGGAAACGCTTATCGACGAGGCTGCACCGTCGGCCAACTATTTCTATGGCATCCGGATTCATGGTGAATTTGAGCTGGTTCGCACCCGCAGTGTTCCTCCGCAGGACGAACCGTACCCGCTCTTGATTGAAGTGGTTGCTGACCAGCCGGTTTTCGATATCCAGAAGACCACTGGAACATTGGTGGGCTTGTGGTGCCCGGAATTTGTAAAGGGAATCAATGTCACTGGCCACCACTTCCATTATATCGACGACGAGCGCAGCAGTGGTGGTCATGTGCTGGCTGCCGAAACTGCTTCGGATATGGTTGCGGAAATTGCCATTTTGAGGAATTTCAGCCTGCGCCTCCCCGAGGGGCGGGCCTTTCGCGAAGTCTCTCTGGGGGCCGATCGCAGGGAAGAATTGGAGGCTGTCGAGACTGAACGCTAAGGGATTCGACCGTCTACCCTTGCCAATCGAAAAATCCTTCGCACTGTGAAGGAGCATGATTCGAGTCCTTCCGTTGCTCTGTATTTTGTTTCTCACCGCATGCGGCCGCCAAGACGAGGCCGTGGTCTACGAGGTTCCCCGCGAGGACCCTCAGCCACCTTCCTCAACTGGGGCCGGGATGGCGCCTATGATGGCTGCCACCTCCGGAGCTGGTGAGGAAGCTGCACCGACTGCTGAACCAGGCGCTTCTCCCGGCGTGAATCCGATGGCGGGCCAGAGTTTGCCCGAAGGTTCGCTGAGCGAGAGCTCCGAAAATCCGGACTGGACACCGCCTGAACACTGGACTGAGCAAGCGGCCAGTTCGATGCGACGGGCTACTTTTGTTGGCTCAAATGCGGTGGGCGACTTCGAAATCGCAGTAACTTCCTTTCCCGGCGATGTCGGTGGAGAGCTGGCCAATGTGAATCGCTGGCGAGGCCAGTTGAATATGGAACCGGTGAGCCAAGCCCAGTTGGAGGGTGTGCTCGAGCGTTCGGAGGTCGATGGAGTTCCGGTTGCTGTGACGCACATCGACAACGGTGATTTTTCGATGCGGGTGGCAATGTTGCCTTACGGTGGAGATACTTGGTTTGTCCGACTTTCCGGGGTTTCGGCTGCCGTTGCGGAAGAAGTTGACGCTTATTCGGAATTTATTGAGTCCATCCGCTTCTAATTAGTTTTCCACTTGGTTTACCTATGTATCTTGGACTCTTAAGTCGTTTTGTACTCATATTGGCCGCCTCAGGTTGGATTGTTTCAGTCGTCAACCTGATGCATCTGGCCGAGCGAAGCGGATGGATGATTCCTGTGGTCGATGATCTGCCGAGTCTGCTGGTCAGTACGCTGCTGGTGATTATCGCCGGGCTCACCCCCATTGCCGTGCGCATGCTGATCCAGTCTGCCCGCCCCGGGCAGGCGGAGGGCTCGGAAAAAAAACGTAAGCCCGTCAGTTTCCGTAAGGGTATCTACAACG
Organism: Opitutales bacterium; assembly: GCA_050485505.1. GTDB lineage: Bacteria > Verrucomicrobiota > Verrucomicrobiia > Opitutales > Oceanipulchritudinaceae > JAFIGG01. The sequence continues at coordinate 2,558 of JBJHBN010000210.1, forward strand.
GGCTGTCGTCAATCCAGCTGACGATAATGCTGCTGGCCGCCAGCGTCATTTTGGTGTTTTTTGGCACCCTTGATCAGGTCCATTATGGAATCTATCATGCACAGAATAAGTATTTTGCCCATGCATTTGTGGTTTGGGAATATCCTCAACAATTCATCTGGGGCGACCGCCTAAGCTGGTTTCATTTAACGATGCCGGGCGGATACCTGCTCGGACCACTGCTAGTGGCCAATCTGTCGGTTGCACACTTCCGGTATTTTCGCCCATCCTGGAAGAAGGCTGGCATTCCCCTGATTCACGGTGGGATCGTGCTGCTCCTGCTTGGTCAACTTTGGACCCAAGTAAAGCAAGTGGACTACTTTATGTGGCTTGGAGAAGGCGAGAGCAGCAATTTTGTTGAGGCCTTTCACTACGATGAATTTGTGATAATTGACAAAGGCGATCCAGAGAAAGACCGGATCTATTCCTGGGACGTGGCCGCGTTGGAAAATGCCAATGGAGTGATAAGCCACGAAGAATTGCCCTTTGTGATCGATGTCGTCTGGTTTGCGAAAAATGCAGCGATATTCCCGCGATCAGCGGCGCGCACCGAATATGGCACAATGCCATTTGATCGTGGCTTGGGGGCTGAGCGCGACTACGTGGTGCTTGCAATGCCTCCCACCTATGCGGACGGAGAGCGCAACGTTACTTCGGCCATAGTCCGGTTGAGCGGTGAAGATGGCCGTATTGGCACTTGGCTGGTATCCAATATATTCCGTCAGACCCTGCCTTTGCGGGAGTTCTTTCCAGTCCAGTCCTTTGAATATCAGGGACGCGAATATGAAGTCGCCATTCGCTTCAAGCGCGCCTATCTACCGGCTGAGCTGGAGTTGATCGAATTCCGGCACGACCGCTATCCAGGCACCGACATCCCGCATAATTTCTCCAGTGAAATGCGCATCCACAATCCCGAGACCGGGACTTCGCGCAATACGCTCATATATATGAACCATCCGCTTCGATTCGGAGGTTTGACTTTTTACCAGGCAAGCTTTGCGGACGAGGATACCAAATCCATGTTGCAGGTGGTGTCGAATCCGGCTCGCTGGGTTCCCTACATCTCCTCGCTTATAATCTCGCTGGGGCTGACCCTCCAGTTTGTTATCAGCCTCTTTGTTCATGCCCGTCGACGGAAAACATCATGAAGGATTTTAACCGAGCACAGAAGATTACCGCAGGCATTCTGATCTTATTTTGTTTCCTGCTTTTTGCCCGTTCCTGGATGCCCGAGCGTCCGGTTGGCGAGGTCGGATTTGCCGCGTTTTCAGAATTACCGGTTCAAGAGGGTGGGCGGTTAAAGCCTATTGATACGGTGGCGCGTACCAGCAAATTGATTATTTCAGGCCGACAGCGCTTCATTGATGAAGAAGGCAATCGCTATGGTGCCAATGAATGGTTGATGCGGCTTTTGCTAAACCCTGGGGCTGCTGCGGATGACCGTGTTTTCAGAATCGACCATCCCGATGTCGTGGGGCTGCTTGGAGAGCATAATGAGGAGCGCCGCTTTTTCTCCCTTCGCGAGCTTTCCAGTCACTTTGAGACCATCCGGGGAGAGTTTGAGCAAATTAATCCAGAACCTGCACTGCGCAGCTCGTATGAGAACGCACTGGCCAATCTACAGCAGGCGATCGTGGTCTATGATAACCTCGCCTACAACCTGGTGCCACCGCCGCTGTTCGGCGGACCGACAGAAACCTATAGTATGATCCAACGGGCTTTACGGGATGCTGCAGAGCTGGAGGAAGGCTCAGACTCCGGGCGAACAGTAGCCAATGCTCTCCAACTTTTCGAGAACCAGTTTCAGCGTCTATCGGGCAACCTTAGCCTGCAACCGATTCCGCCAGGTGGTCCGAACGGTTTCGACGAATGGCACAATCTCGGTGTGAGCTTACAGCAGTCGCTCCAGAACGGTGAAATCGATCCGATTGTCCTGTCCTTTGGGCGCCTCTCCCAAGCTTACCGCCAACAGGATCCGGGGGCCGTGGATGCAGAACTCGCATTGCTGGACCGGCTCTACTCAGAACGGGTTGATGCACATGAGGTGAGGAAGGTTCCTTTCGAGCGTTTCTTCAACCATCTGAGCCCCTTCATCTACTCGATGTTCGTTTATATGTTGGCTTTTCTGGTGGCGGCACTTAGCTGGTTGTTTTGGGGGCGTTCTTTTGCTTTGATGGCGCTTTGGATCATGGCTATTGGCTTTGTGGTTCACACATTCGGCATGGGTGCCCGGATCTACATTCAGGAACGCCCGCCGGTAACCAATCTTTATTCCTCAGCAATATTTGTTGGCTGGGGTGCTGTGCTTCTCTGCCTCTTTATCGAAAAACGTTTCCTGAACGGTATCGCGGCCGCCGCAGCGAGCTTACTGGGGTTTGCGTCGTTGATCGTTGCCCATTACCTGAGCTACAGCGGTGACACTCTGGAAATGATGCAGGCTGTCCTGGATTCCAATTTCTGGCTGGCAACCCACGTTCCGACTGTGACGATCGGATACAGCGCGGCGTTTCTGGCGGGTTTCCTTGGGATCATTTATATCCTTCGAGACAGGCTTTTTGGTGGGCTTCCCAAGGAGATGGGACGCGGAATTGAGGGCATGGTTTATGGCGTCACTTGTTT
>JBJHBN010000211.1:0-5202 GCA_050485505.1 Opitutales bacterium
CGAGAACCATCAGCCCACGCTCCCGACCAAGCGTGAACATCAGCAACAGCATTACAATATGGACGACAATTCCCAGTAAGTAGAGCTGTTTCCAAGACAGGTTTTCCGGTTTTTTCCCGCAAAAATAGCGGGCACCCAGGCCGATCAGCCCGGAGCTGAATATAGTGAAAACACCAGTCCAAACCGCTGCGCCACCTTCGTAAAGCCGATAAATAGCTGTCATCAACATCAACATCGCCGTGGGAACCAGACCAAAGAATAGGCCACTGATCGCCAGCAGAACGGATCGCGTGTCCAAAATGATGCCTGGCTCGAAAGTGTAGGGGACCATCATGATACCTATGCCGATCAATCCCAGACTGAAGCCGAGTATAAGCTGCCTCCACGAGTGTCTGCCCGCTGGGTAATAGCTGATAAACAGGTCGTAGATCAAAACGGCGGCCAGCAGGAGCGCTATATTGTGTAGAATCGCGACAGAAACCATAGTTTATAGGGGACAAACCCTCGGAATTCTCTGGAGATAATCATCTTTGATGAAAGCGATTTAGGCAAGTGTGAACGGATTTCGTTTAAAATAAGTAACCAGTGGTCACACCACTGCGGTGCCTTCTCCGATTCTTTTAACCAAGCGGAATTGTTGCCGAATTGTAACCCGATCACCCTTGCCAAATTACGGGAGGTCTTTTTTAAAGGGTTATGGCAGAAAATAACCCTAATCCTTCTTCTTTGAATCGCCGTGGTTTTCTCAAACTAGGTGCACTTTCATCTCTCGCCCTAGGTTCAGGGGTTGGTTTGAGCAGTGCTGGCGCTGCCGCCCAAAGGCCGGTGAATGGGCTCGGTCGGGCACGCAATGTTATTGTTTTGGTTAGTGACGGAATGAGCTCCGGAACTCTGGCGCTCGCGGATCAATATACGCAGTGGCGCGATGGTCAGCACTGCCAGTGGATACAGGAATACATGCGCGAGCGGGGTCAAAGGGGTTTGATGGAGATGGCTTCTGCGAACAATATTGTGACGGACTCGGCGGCTGCCTCGTCATCTTGGGGTTGCGGTCAGCGTGTTTTGAACGGTCGCGTCAATATGGATGCGGACGACAATCCAATTGAGCCGGTTTTATCCATTGCTCGGCGTGCCGGAAAATCGACTGGTCTCGTGACGACTGCAACAGTCACTCACGCGACGCCTGCGGGTTTTGCTGCCAATGTGCTTTCGCGTGGTGAAGAAGAGACCATTGCTGAGCAGTATCTGGAACGTGATTACCAGATTATACTTGGGGGTGGAAATCGCTTTTTCAGTGCTGAGCAACGATCAGACAATCGGGATTTGTATGCCGAATTTGCCTCTAATGGGCATGCAGTTGCGCGGACGGCTGAAGAACTGAACCGTATTGGACAGGATCAGGAGAAAATCCTTGGTGTGTTTACCGACGGGCATCTGCCGTATGAAGTGGATCGCCTGCACGATGCCGCGTTGAGGGAACGTGTTCCCAGCCTCGCAGAGCTGACCAGTCGGGCTCTGACAGCCCTGAATCGTAATTCGAATGGTTTTCTTCTTCAGGTAGAAGGAGCCAGGGTTGACCACGCGGCGCACCGCAACGATACCTGCGGATTGTTGTTTGATCAGCTGGCTTTCGATGACGCCATCAAAGTTGCTCTGGACTTCTATGAGTCGAATCCGGATACGTTGATCATCATTACCACGGATCACGGCAATGCCAATCCGGGACTGAGCAGTTCGGGTGGCTGGGACGGCGGTGCGGAAAGTTTTGAGATTCTTTCGAAATGCCGCGGTACTTATGACCGACTTGGCATCGAAAAGGGGATGGATCGTCTGCAGATCCAGCAGGCCTTCCAGCGGGTTATGCAGCTGGAGATCAGTGATCGGGATGCAGACCTTGTCAAAGCGCGGTTCGATGAATACCTTGAAATTCCTTATTCACGCATGGCAGGCCACTCGGCTGTGATCGGACAGGTTATGGCGAATTACACCGATATAGGATGGGTCAGCAATGCCCATACGTCCGATTTGGTCGAACTCTATGCGACGGGCCCTGGCAGCGAAAAAGTGAAGGCATTCAACCTGAATACGGATTTGTTCGGTGTAATGACAGGTGCTTTGGGCCTCAATGCCTGATCTATGAGTTTACTTGAATTTGCTTTGCTGGTCCCGGTCTCGCTGTTCGCGATCATCAATCCGCTGTCGTCGGTTCCAGCCTTTCTCAGCATAACGCCGAATGATACACGGGAGGAGCGCCTGCGCATGGCGCGTTTTGCCTGCATGCTGGCCTGTGGTCTGGCCCTCAGTTTTGCCCTGACTGGTCAGTTCATCCTTTCATTTCTGGGTATATCCATCCCGGCGTTGCAGATTGCCGGTGGCATCGTATTGCTGACAATCGCGTTCGACATGCTGCGCGCTACCAATGATGAGCGACGCCTGACCAGTGAGGAAAGCCAGATCGCCCGCAAGCAGGACGATGTAGCAGTCACTCCGCTTGCGGTGCCTTTGCTTTGTGGTCCCGGCGCAATTTCCGCAGTGATTATACTGCAGACGCAGGCTGTGGATTGGAGTTACAATGTGGCTATGGTGCTGGGAGTGCTTCTGGTTTATCTGGTTTGTTACCTGATTCTCCATGCCGCGGCACATGGCGCCGCCCGCCTGAATCCGATTTCCCTGCGGGTTTTGAAGCGAATCATGGGACTGCTTTTCGCCTCGGTAGCAGTTCAATTCATCATCAATGGCGTTGGCGACTTGCCTTTTGTTGCTGGCTAAGTTTTCGCCTCTTACAGGTCGAAGACCTCGGCTTTTGTTGTCTGCCTTGACCTATTTCTTGCGCTGGGCCTGGCGGTAACGATTACCGCTTTTGCGGGATTTGCGACTGCCTTTGGGCTCTTCGCCTCGTAAAGTCTGAATCTGGTCCCTGAGCAAGGCGGCCTTCTCGAATTCCAGGCCTCGGGCAGCCTCGAGCATTTCTTCCTCAAGCTGAGCAATCACCAGCGCACGGTCGGCATCACCCGCAGCTTCCTTTACCGATACTGGATCCGGCGCAGCAGTTGCACGACCATAGTGCAGACTTTTTTGCACTGCCCGTTTGATGCTGGTGGGGGTGATGCCGTGCTCCTGATTGTAGGCAATCTGGCGCTCTCGCCGGAGTTCAGTGATCCGCAGGGTTTCTTTCAAGGAGTCATTCATCCGGTCGGCGTAGAGTATCACCCGACCTTTTTCATGCCTGGCCGCTCTCCCGGCGGTCTGAATCAAACTGGTTGCACTGCGCAGAAAGCCTTCCTTGTCCGCATCCAGAATGGCGACCAACGCCACCTCCGGCAGGTCGAGTCCTTCGCGCAGCAAATTGACACCGATCAGAATATCAAATTCACCTGCCCGAAGATTGCGCAGGATCTCAACCCGCTCTATGGCATCGATATCGCTGTGGAGATACTCCACTTTGAGGTCCCGCTCGCGCAAGAACTGGGTCAGGTCTTCTGACATGCGCTTCGTGAGTGTGGTCACGAGCACACGCTCTCCTTTGCTGACTGCATCAATGGCCGACTCGATCAAGTCTTCAACCTGGCCCTTGATCGGCCGTATTTCCATGACTGGATCCAGCAATCCGGTCGGACGGATGATCTGCTCCGCAACTACGCTCGACATTTCCAGATTCCCAGGTGATGGCGTAGCGGACACAAACAATGTCTGCGAGGTGATTCGACTGAATTCTTCGAACTGGAGTGGCCGGTTGTCGAGAGCGCTGGGTAGGCGGAAGCCGTATTCTACCAGACGTTCCTTGCGGGATCGGTCACCGGCATACATGCCGCCTATCTGGGGAACAGTTACGTGGCTTTCGTCGACGATAGTGAGGAAATTATCAGGGAAAAAATCCAGCAGGCAAAAGGGTCGGTCTCCCGGTTCACGCCCGGAAAGGTGACGCGAGTAGTTTTCAATGCCTTGGCAGAATCCAAGTTCCTGGAGCATTTCCAGATCATACTCGGTGCGCATGCGGATACGTTGAGCTTCAATCAGGCGATTGCCTACTTCCAGCTCCTTAACCCGCTCTTCCAACTCTCCCCGAATGTGTTTCACGGCCCGGTCTATTTTCTCCTTCGGTGTTATGAACTGGTTGGCGGGGTAGAGGTGAAAGCTGTCGAAGGACTGGCTGGTTTCTCCGGTCAACGGGTCCAACGAGCGAATCCGCTCAATCTCGTCACCCCAGAATTCAATCCGGATCGCCGATTCCATGTAGGCCGGGAAAATGTCGACGGTCTCACCCCGGACACGGAACTTCCCGCGACCAAATTCGACGTCATTGCGTTCGTAAAGATTTTCAACAAGACGTTGCAGCAGTGCGTCCCGTGACAGTTCAACACCGGTCTGCAGGGGGATCATCATCTCCTTGAAATCCTCCGGCGATCCGAGGCCGTAAATGCAGGAAACCGAGGCAACCACGATGACGTCCTGGCGGCTGATCAGGGCGCTGGTGGCGGCAATGCGAAGGCGGTCGATTTCCTCATTGATGGAAGAATCTTTTTCGATGAAGGTATCGGTAGCCGGGATGTAGGCCTCCGGTTGATAGTAGTCGTAGTAGCTGACGAAGTATTCGACAGCGTTGTTTGGAAAAAAGGATTTAAACTCGCTGTAGAGCTGTGCGGCAAGGGTCTTGTTGTGTGAGAGAATTAGGGTAGGGCGCTGTAGCTGCTGTATAATGTTGGCCATGGTGAATGTCTTGCCCGATCCTGTGACTCCCCAGAGGGTCTGATACCGGTTCCCGCCACGAATTGAATCTACCAGCTTTTGAATCGCTGCAGGCTGGTCGCCGGTGGGGGCAAAATTTGACTGAAGCTCGAAACGCATGCTGCCCATAACTGATGGACCGATTCCTATGAAACGCAACCCTGCAGGCTGACCCCAGGGTGGCCCCTCCTTGATTGACCTTGAAGTCTGCGCAGCGTCCACCAATCTATGCTTCAACCAAATAAACAGTTACATGCCAGTTCCACTTCTCGACATACAGCGGCAGCACGCGCCGCTGGCACCTGAATTCAACGAAGCCTTCAATCGGATTCTCGAATCCGGTGCGTTCATCCTTGGTAAGGAGGTTCAGGCCTTTGAGGCGTCGATGGCGGAGTATATTGGTGTCAAGCACGCGATCGGTGTCAGCTCGGGAACGGATGCGCTGCTGGTCGCACTTATGGCCTTGGATATTGGTCC
>JBJHBN010000212.1:0-5170 GCA_050485505.1 Opitutales bacterium
GCCCAGGTCACCCCGTAGGGCCAGCACTTGATCTGCTTGCAGCACGGCTGCCAACTGACAGCCTGCATCCTCAGTCACTTCGGCCGAGTCGGAGACCAAGCCGGCACGCAGTCTATCTAAAATGTTGGTAGCCATCGCTCCATGAGAAGGGTTGACGGGTTTGAGCGTCGATCACTGAGGGCAGACCCGCGAAGTCTTCAATACGACCAATACGGTGCAGGGGAGTGTTGAGGCTTTTTGACCAAGCGCTTTGCCAGTCCTCCTCGCTAACCGACTTGTCCACGATGAACAAGAGTTCGTAGTCTTCGCCGTCGCAGGCCGCGTGCTCAACTGCAGGATGGCCACTTTCCTGACTTAGGCACAGGGCGTCTGCGTGGATCGGAATGGTGGCGGGGTCAATGGCCGCACAAAGGCCGTGTCCGATCAGGGCCGGCAGGTCTTTGGCGAGTCCGTCGGACAGGTCCATAGCCGCCTTGACCTTGCCGGACTGGGCGAGGTAACGGCCCTCTGCAATGCGTGGTTCGAAGCGCGCGTGGCGTCCGAGAAGGCTGCCGCCCAGGGCACCCGTTACCCAGATGCTGTCGCCGGCGCTGCCTCCAGTGCGGAGCAGGGGATTTTCGGCGGTGCCGATCAAGGTGACAGTAGCCATCCATTCTTTGTCGGTCTGGGCGAGGTCACCGCCGAGGATCTGGATTCCGTGGTTGTGCGCGGCTTTGGCCAAGCCTGCCACAAAGGCTTCTATCCAGCGTTGGTCTGTCCGCGCGGGAAAGCAACCCGAAAGCAGGGCGAAACGGGGAAGACCGCCCATGGCGGCGATGTCGCTTACATTTCGATTCATCAGCTTCATGCCGGCCCATTCGGCGGGTAACTGCTGGTCGAAGTGGCGCCCGTAGAGCAGGCTGTCCGTTGTCAACAAATTGCAGCCTTCCAGCGGGGTGACAGAGCAATCATCGCCCATGCCGGATGGCGTTGGCGGAGCCGTGTCGCCCAACCAGTCGCGGATATGCCTGAGAAACTGGTTTTCACCCCAGGCACCGATGCTGGCGGAAGCGTTGTCGGTGAAAATTGGCATCTTGTGCAGCGCTCAGATTACGCCTTCGGGCAGTATCAGGAGTAGCAGCAGTGTGTTCAAGTTGAAGAATCCGTGGAAGAACATGGCCACTTTAAGATTGCCCGAAAGCTCGTAGGCAACGCAAAGGCAGGCGCCCACGGCGACAAGTCCGGCGAAGCTCTGGATGTTGGCGTGTACCATGCCAAAGACCAGACTGCTGATCAGGATTGCGGCGATAAAGGATACCCGTCCTTTAAAAAAGCGGAATATGCCTGCGCGGAAAATGATTTCTTCGACGATGGGGGCAATGATCACTGCAAGTACAATCATTGTCAGGATCATCAACGGGCTGTCCATTCCGCGGAATATGAGGATTGAGTCCTGAGGGCTCGGTTCCCAAGGTAAACCGAGTGAGCGCACAAAATCGATCAGCAATCCCCAGATTAGTCCGACAAAGTAGATGATCGGTAGGCTCGCTAGAAAGTAGAAAAAGCCGAGCTTCATCGCCTGTATCGTCTCCATGAAATGCGGGTTGATCGGACCTTCATCGGCTCTCCGGTGCAAGTGGTGGAACCAGAAAAAGATGTAAGCCATCCCAATCTGCATCACCAGACCGCCAATCAGCATTGCCCAGGTGCCCACCGAGGGCCCGTCTGCCAGCCAGTGGATCAGGTGTGCGACTGCTGTGCTGGAGCCGATAAACCAAAGGACGAGAATGCAGATGAAGAGGGCAAAATCGGGTGGATGAATAGGCCACTGTGTGACTGGGCGTTTCTCCAGGCGCTTGCTGACCAGGATCTGCCGCATCAGGACAATGAAGCTGATCACACTACCTGCAAAAAGGGCGGCGAAGTAGATCAACACCCAAGGGTGTTGTTCAATCCAGTTACGCATGATTTGTTCCGCGTCCGCGGCACCCAGGGAGTTATAGTCGATTTCCTCGCTCATATGGTGAATCCGGGAGCGTCCAGCCAGACGGTTTCGCCGGCGACCAAGGTGCGTTTTACCCGGCCGCGCAGGGTTTCTCCATTCCAGGGGCAGTTGGAGGATTTACTGCGGAAGTGCAGCGGATCGACGGTCCAGCTTTCGTTCGGATCGAAAATGACAACATCGCCATCCACGCCTTCACTAAGTGTGCCCTTGGGCAATCCAAGGATCTCGGCTGGGCGGTGGGTCAGGCGGGAGATCAGAAAGGGTAAGTCGCAAAGCTTGCGGTGGACGAAGACCTCAAGGCAGCTCGCCAGAGCGGTTTCCATGCCGATGATGCCGAAGGGCGCGGTGTCGAACTCAGAGTCCTTCTCGTCCGGCGCATGCGGTGCGTGGTCTGTGGCAATAATGTCCAGCGAACCGTCGAGCACGCCCTCAATCACCGCATCACGGTCGCGCTCTGAACGCAGTGGCGGGTTCATCTTGAAATTGGTGTCGTAGGTTTTGCATGCTTCGTCCGTGAAGTAGACGTGGTGCGGCATGGCTTCACCTGTCACCCGTACTCCACGCTGCTTTGCCCGGCGCAGAATGTCGACCCCATAAGCAGAGCTGACATGTTGCATGTGGATGTGTGCTCCGGTGTGCTGGGAGAGGACTACATTGCGGGCGATGATGAGGTCTTCGGCTGCGCTTGGCCAACCTTTGAGGCCGAGCCTGAGAGACCAGTAGCCTTCGTTCATCACAGAGCCCTTGGTCATCGCCATGTCCTGGCAATGATCCATGATCGGCAGGTTGAAATGCTGGGCGTACTCCAGCGCACGGCGCATAATCTCGTTATTCTGGACGCAGAGGCCGTCGTCGGTAACGGCGACAATGCCCTCGGCGTGCAGCGAACCAAAGGGTGCGAGCTGCTCGCCTTTCATGCCGATGGTAAGGCAACCGGTCGGGTAGATGTTGACCACCGCATTGCGCTCGCAGGCATCCATAATGCGGCGGATGGTGCCCGGATTGTCTGCCGGTGGAGCTGTGTTCGGCATACAGACGATGGAAGTGAATCCTCCGGCTGCCGCCGCCCGACTGCCACTGCGGATGTCCTCCTTGTGCGTTTGCCCGGGTTCGCGCAGGTGTACGTGAATGTCGACAAGACCGGGAGCGACGATGAGGCCTTTGGCGTCGATGACTTCCGCTGCTTTTAGGGCTTCGGCGTCGGGCTGGGGACAGACCTTGCCATCGCGGATAAAGACATCGCCGACGCCATCCCGTTTGTTGGCCGGGTCGATAACGCGGCCATTTTTGATCCAAATGAGTTTACTCATATCGCAGTTTCAGACGTTTGGTTCGCGGCGCTGGCGCAAAGGTAAAGCACCGCCATGCGGTTGACGATGCCATTGGTCACCTGCTCGAGAATGACGGAGCGTTTGCCGTCGGCCAAAGAGGAATCCAGCTCCACGCCTCGGTTGACGGGGCCAGGGTGCATGATGATGGCCTCCGGTTTGAGCCAAGCGGCTCGCTCCCGGTTGAGGCCATACAGGGCCTTGTATTCGCCGAGGCTGGGGAAGTGGGAAGAGGTTTGGCGTTCGTGCTGGATGCGCAGCAGCATGACCACGTCGGCGTCGGCGAGTGCCTTCTTCAGGTTGTATTCGACCCTGACTCCGAGTTCCTCAAACTGTTTGGGAACCAGTGTGTTGGGGCCGGCAAGGGTGACTTCGGCGCCGAGTTTGAGCAGAGCCCATACGTTGGAGCGGGCGACGCGGCTGAACAGGATATCGCCGAGGATGGTGACTTTCTTGCCGCTGAGGTCGTGGCCGAGCTTCTCCCGCATTGTGAAAGTGTCGAGCAGTGCCTGGGTGGGGTGCTCATGCGCCCCGTCGCCAGCATTGATCACCGGGATGTCGACGATTTGGCTGAGGTAGGCGGGCGAGCCAGCGGCGCTGTGTCGGATAATGATCATGTCCGCATTAAGGGCTTCAACGACTTGGGCAGTGTCGCGCAGGGATTCACCTTTGACGAGGCTACTGGCGGCTTTTTCGACCAGGGTCACATCCGCGCTGAGTCGTTTGGCGGCGATCTCAAAAGCGATACGCGTGCGCGTGCTTGGTTCGATGAAGAGGTTGATGATGGTCTTGCCCCGCAGTGTCGGGAGCTTTTTCTGACTGCGGCCGAGGGTGGTTTTGAACTGCGTGGCGAGGGCGTGAATGGTATCGATCTCTTCACGCGAGAGTTCCTCTATCGTTAGCAGGTCTTTACGGTTCCAGGTGAGTTCCTGTGTCATGGGTGTTCGATTTCGATGCGCAGATCGCGGGTTTTTGGATTCAGGGAGACGTGGACTTTCTCACCGGCCCTAAGTTGGGTCTGATGTCCTGAATAATCCGGGTGGATGGGCAGCAGGCGTTGATCGATGTCGACCAGTACCGCGAGGCAAACCTGCTGAGGGCGGCCGTAGTCGAACAATTCATTGAGTGCCGCGCGGGCGCTGCGGCCAGTGGCGAAAACATCGTCCACCAGCAGGATGGTGCGGTCGTCGACATCGAAGGGGATATCGGTTGGCATAAAATCCTTGGGAATAGGCTTCAGCGCAATATCATCTCGGTGAAAAGTGAGGTTTAGAATGCCCACAGGGCTGTCCGGCAGCAGGTCGTCCCGAATGCGCCGTGCCAGTTCTACGCCCCCGTTGGCAACCCCGACAATTGCGGGGTTAGACCATTCGCCAGAATGCTCCCTCAAAGTTTCGAGGAGCTTTTGATAGGCGGCCTGTGGATCGATGAGAGATGTGGTCGACATGGATTATGAAACAGGTTTGACCGATCACTTTGTGAAGGGCAACGGGAAACTTCAACTTGCAATGGAAGGCGAAACTGCGTTCCGGATCTACCGCCACTCGTGCTTCGGATAGCGTCCACGGAGGTCCTTGCGCACCGCTGGGTAGCTGCTGGTCCAGAAGGCATCGAGGTCATCGGTGATCTGAACCGGTCGCCGGCTGGGGGCGAGGATTTCGATCCGCAGCGGGATGCGGCCATCGCCGATGCGCAGTTGTTTGCCGGAGACGTCGTACAATTGCTGCAGCACTGCCGCCAGCACAACGCTGCCATCGGCTTCGTAGCGAAGCTTCACGCGGGAACCGGATGGTAGTTCGAAGCGCTCCGGAGTGAAACGGTCGACCAGCGGCAGTTCGGCAGGGCTCAGCCACTCCTC
>JBJHBN010000213.1:0-3938 GCA_050485505.1 Opitutales bacterium
GTGCTATTGACAGACACGCTGCAGTTCTTAGTGCTCACTCTAACAGTGGTTATTGCCGTATTCCTTGGCCTCAGCCATATCGGAGGCTTGGGACAATTCATTGAACAGTCACCGGAAGGGTTTCTAAACCTAACTGCGGGAGATTATACGTGGATGTTCTTGTTCGGCTGGATGCTGGTCAATGCATTCTCTCTCGGTGCCGAGTGGCAGTTTCTGCAACGATATTTCTGCGTTTCCCGCCCGGCGGATGCACGCAAAGCTCTCTATCTTTTCGGGGCTCTTTATACCATCTTTCCTTTCTTTTTCATGGCACCCGCAATGTTCTACCGAACAATAACCAACGATGCTGAGCCGGAAGAGGCTTTTATTCTAATGTGCCGAGAAGTTCTACCACCCGGCATGATTGGGATGATGATCGCCGCACTTTTCTCAGCAACGGCAAGTCTGGTTTCCTCTGTTTTGAATGTTTATGCCTCCGTTCTTACAGATGATATCTACAAAAAATCGATACGCCCTCAGGCTAGCGAACGTGAAATCGTGACTGCCGGTAGAATCATAACCGTTCTCGTCGGCATTTACATGATCGCTGGCAGCATTCTGATCCCCAGCCTCACGACAATGCGCGACTGGATCATCGTTTTTTCAAGTTTGATTGGTCCGGCGTTACTACTTCCTACCATATGGGGACTCTTTTCTACACGCGTGAGTCAAAGTTCGGTATGGTGGTGTGTCATCTGTAATGTCGCAACTGGGCTGCTGGTAAAATTCGGATTCCGTAGCGAAGGCTGGTTTGGCGACTTCAAATGGGCGCAAGAAGTAGTCAACCTGGTTGAAATGAACCTTAGAGTAAGCGACCTCTTTGTCGGGATACTCACCCCGCTGACCGTATTGCTTGTGTTGCAATGGCGCTCTCGTAGGACCGATCAAGGTTGGCAAAGACTTGAAGCAGTGCGCATGGCAAACGAGGAGCAAGAAGGCATCGCTGTTGTGGATTCTCGGGGGCCCGCAACTGTCATCGTCTGGTGCCTTGGCTTTCTGTCTGCGATTATGTTAATCATCACAACAATCGTTCAGGAGCAACGGCTGACGCTTGCTGTATCCACGCTATTGCTGCTGCTCCTAACCGCCGCATTTATTCCCTTCCTCTATAAGAAAACGGGGGCGAACGGCCCTCCAAGCGAATAACAATGAACGTCATATTTATAACCTCGGATCATCACCGCTGGGATTACATGAGCTGCGTAGGCAGCCCAGTAGTAACACCAAACCTCGATGCCCTTGCTTCGGGTGGCTGCTTGCTCGAAAATGCCTACTGTCAGTCTCCCTTGTGTATGCCCAGCCGGACATCGATAACGCTGGGCCAATACGCGATCAATAGCGGAGTTTTCTCCAATCGTAATGCTCCGGATCCAAACTCACCGACTTTTTTGCATTCATTGAGGGATGCCGGAATCCATACCGCTATGATGGGCAAACTTCACCACCATGTGCATTGCATGGATCACGATTATAGTAAACACGAGCAGGATGTGCATCGCTGGGGATTCAATGAGGTCAAGGAAGTTTCCGGAAAAAGGGGTGCAGGTGTCCTGCACTGCGAATGCAGCTATACCGCTTTTCTGAGGCGAGTGGGCATATTCAATGAATTCCGTGCCAATAATGGTCGATTTGGTGAAACCACATTTCAATCCGGAAACACAGATCCTTGGCCATGGGATCCCAACTACACTCAGGATGCTTTCATTCGCGACATCGGCATTGAATTTCTCCGTGAGCAAATCCCAACGCGCCCATTCTATCTTCATCTGGGCTTTGTTGGTCCACATCCACAGTTTGATGCTCCGGCGAAATTCCGTGAAAGCCTCCCACCGACACCGCCGCACATCCAATGCAATCCCGATTGGTGGCCAGCCTATGTCGCCTGCATTCGCGAAGTGGATCACCACATTGGCCAGATCGTCAGAACACTCGAAGAACTGGGGCAACGAAAGAACACTTTAATCATCTACACCTCCGATCATGGTGACATGGCCGGTGACCACGGAAAATGGGGTAAGGTTTTCTTATACGAAGGTTCTGTACATGTTCCCTTTATCGCCAATGGTCCCGGCATCCCGGCCGGACGGCGCAATCCTGCCTTAGTGGAATTAATCGATATTGGAAAGACAGTCTGTGATATATATGGTGTTTCGAGCCATGATCGCGACCAAGGAAAATCACTATATCCACTGTTAAAAGGGAAAACCGATTTACACCGGGACACTATCTATTGCGAAATGGGCAGCGATAAGATGCTTTTCGATGGCCGCTACAAGCTATTATGGGGTGACCTGCTCCAAGAAACACGAGCCGAATGGCAAAAATCTCCACACAACGGTCCAGCATTTGGTCGGCCCACAAACATCCCACCGGACCACATTGCTCTCTACGATCTTCAGACCGATCCAACAGAAAAAATCAACCTAGCCGCCAATCCACTGCACAAAGATTTGCTGAACGACATGATCATAAAGCTCCTCAATCGGATGATAGTCAACAGTCAGGCCGGACCGATGAACCCCAACAGTGTAATGTAAGCCGGACCGGGAACCCATCTATCGAGAGTCGATGCTTCAGTTCTTCTTATACCTGTTCGTTGCTAGCTCCGAATTAACTAGTCGATTCAGTCAAACAGTTGAATCCATTGCAGGATGTTAGTGAGAAATATCCATTCTGTTCGTAGGAGTCTCCAGTTCGTCAATAATCGATTGTCGGAGCTCAGTTTATAGATTGCGACAAAAGTTAAGTCAGGGTGGGTGTGTAACAGCGAAAAGAAGACTCAAAGTGCCTTGCGACGCCGCCAAGCGATCAACATAGCGAGCAGGCCAAATATCCCTGCATAATGTGAAGGCTCGGGAATCGCAGAAAACTGATCGTTTATCGCCGCAGATGACAAGGCTCGGTCGTATATTGCAATGTTCTGCAATGAACCATCAAACAGATCTGAATTCGACCGGCCAGCAATTCTAATTGGATTATCTGTGGAGCCCACAACCGAAACATCATTTACAAATCCCGAATTCAACGTGTCAGCACCCATTTCACCGAAATAATAAGAAACCTGATTAGTGTCCAGATTGAGGTCCCATGAAACCGCAACGTAATACCAAGTATCGGTTTGAAGAGTTCCCATATTGGTATTCACGCCGAACTGTGTGTCGCCGGTCGTAACCCGGAGCATCCCAGAACTTAGAAGAAAGAGCTCAAACTTCGATTCACCTGCAACACTTCCTGAGGGTCGTCTACCAAGAATTGCTGAATTTTGCGTAAACGCTGAAGGCGTCTGAAATGTTAATACAGCCGTTGATGTGTCCCCTGTAAGGTATGAAGTACCAGCGGATCCCGAGATTCCAGATCCACTGGTTTGTTCTGAATTCAAGCCAAAAGCACCGGAATTGTTACCATAAAAATCCGTCCGAGCCTCAAATCGGCTGAAATTCCTAAGATCGTCGCTATCAGATCCTAAAGTATTTAGGTCTGATGTAGCAAAATCCGAGTACCATATACCTGGACCTGAACCGCCATCTGAAGGGTTTCCGATAGCATTGTTGAAAGCCGTAATTGAGGCTGACAATGTGGTAACCCCAAAAAATCCAGCAATTAAAAGCACGAGTTTGGACACCACAACAATTCTTAAACTCTTTTTCATTATAAACATATAGTTGAGGGGGTTGAACATTTATTTAACAACAGGTTATTGTGATAATGCATTGTTTTCGGTGATGGCATGAAATACAAATTTACGCCAAAGCATTAAGGAATTCCGCCATTAAGGGTCGTCATTCAAATTTTCATCAACCGGCGCAAAGTCAACGTCTCCAAGCTCGGCAAGCGTTCTGTTGAATTCTTTTATCAGCGAAACCAGGATTGATTGATGGTTCTCATCCAAAGACAGGTCG
>JBJHBN010000213.1:3948-5165 GCA_050485505.1 Opitutales bacterium
CAGGCATTCATCAGGGTCCTTGACTAGATTAAACAACCGTATGTAAAGATCTCTTTCGAGCCTGCTTACAATCAATTTGAAATGACCATCTGTAATTGCCCGTTGATAATGGCGATAGCGGGCAAAATGAAATTTTTTGGCCCTTCTAATGAAAGTGCCATTGATTTCCGATCGTAAAGACTTTCCATCCATTCCGTTGACCGCATGGCGGTGACCCGAGAAATCCAATAGAGTCGGTGCAATATCTATTTGTGAAGCAATCGTATCAACCGTTTTTCCAACTGGGATCCCTGGTCCGGCCAAAATACCCGGAATACGCAATGCTGCCTCATAAACGTTTTGTTTGCCCAAAAGCCCATGTCTACCACCGCACAGACCGTGATCACCAGTGTAAATAAACAGCGTGTTTTCGGCTAATCCGGTCTCCTGCAGAGCCCTCTGAACCCGGCCAACGAACTGATCAATAGACTCAATCATCGCATAATAGCGGGCTGTCATTCTACGTATTTCCAAAGGAGAACGGGGACAGGACAGCAGTTGTTCATCGCGTACCTCCATATCTCCAATTCTGAAGGGATGGCGAGGATGAAAACCTGGTGGTAGTCCAGGTAATTCGCTATCCGGAGGTTCTTCCCAACCTGTAGGAGGATCGAATGGGTCGTGAGGCAAGGTAAGACCAACCTGCAAGTAGAATGGTTGAGTGTCATTGATCACACGTTCCCTTAAAAAATCAACGGTCGCATCACCAAAAGCATCCGTGCTGTATTTTTTCATCACTGAAGGCGCTGGAACTTCCTTCGAGGTTAAGGCCTCCCAATCGTACACAGGCAATGCATGGTGGTCTGCCATTCCCGCGGTGAATATCATTCGACCATGGTCAAAACCTCGCCTTAGAGAGAAGATGTCCTGATGCCATTTTCCAATTACCTCGCAATGATATCCCCTTTCGCGGAGTCTTACAGGAAGCATGGGGGCATCTGTTTTTAGTACCCTACCCTCGACATCTTCACAGGCAGTATCTATCGAACAACCTGTGATCAGGCTGGCGCGGGTGGGAATACACACCGCCCGACAGCGGCCACCCTCTATTCGCAGTTGGCGCAAATGAGTCCCCCTGGCTGCCAGCAAGTCCAGATTTGGAGTCTCAAGTGGTTCGCTCCCACAACGACCCATCGCGCTTGCACGATGGTCATCTGCAATGATACAGACTATATTAT
>JBJHBN010000214.1:0-5129 GCA_050485505.1 Opitutales bacterium
GTCGTTGACGCTGCCGTTGAAGGTCCCGGAATCATCAAATGTGTATGAGAAAGTCTGCATCGCAGTTTCACCTGCGGGAACAGTCACCGTCTGCGTGTCGATGACGTCTCCTTCCATACTGAACACCAGTTCGATCTGACCATCGTGGGAGCCGCCGGTTTCTTCGACAGAAGCCCGAATCGAAATCGCTTCACCAACGATTGCTTCCGCAGGAGCCACCACGCTGACAATCTCAACATCTCCCTGCTCCGGAGGAATATCATCGGGATCGATCACTGTTACCGGAGAGCCCATCGCGTGAACCGTGTTCACCAGGACCTCGAATTCACCGGCTTCATCCAGTTCCCACTCGAAGTAATTCCAGCCGCTTGTGCTTCCAGCAGACACAGACACGTCCTCATGCCGATCAATCTCGACACCGTCGACGGTGAAATAGATGTCCATCTCAATACCCTCATCAGACGGTGCATGCAGTCTGTATTCAACATATTCGGTATCACCGACTTCCAACTCATCCCCATAGTAGGAATAATAGAGTTCTGTCTGCAGGTAGATACCCAGGAAACTTCCAGCTTCAATATCATTAACCGAAACATCGAAGTGAACGCTGTCCGATGGTTTCACGGACTCCATATCATAGGTCAAGGTAACAGTCGCCGTATCACCGGCAGAAACCTCGACTGAATCCAACTCAACCGTCCAGGTTTCCGATCCGTCGTCAAAAGTCACTTCGGGGATGATCGATCCGGTCGATCCCGAAGTGTTCTGAATAACAACTTCGATCTCAATCTCCTCTCCCCAGCTGTAACCAATCAGCAACTCTTCGGTAATGACCTCGGCAGATTCAACGTAAACACCCTCAAACGGAACAAATTCAGCCGTAATGTCCAGCTCATCGAAGGAAGTGACCGTAACCGGATTGTCGGTCGAATCGACGTCACCGGACCAAGTGGAGAACATCCAGCCTGTGTCCTCGACGGCCGTCAACTCGACGGTGTCACCGGCAATGTAGTCGGCAGGATCAATCTCAACGCTGCCCTCTCCGACAACACTTATATTGTGGTTAAAGCTATCTTCATCGCGCCAGTCGATAAACATGGAGAACGACTGCGTATCTCCACTGGTATTCACAGCGGTCATATAGAAGGTATTTTCAAACTCCCGATAGCTGGATAAGAAATTCCGCTGGTCCACCCAGTCGGCTTCGCCTTCACTTTCAAGGAAGTTCCAGTCTCCCTCAAAATCCGGTAACAGGCCGTGGTGGCCGACATAAAACTCAACTTCCGGATTGTTGCTGGTTACACTGCGCCAGCGCTGCCCTTCTGCGGGGAAATCCACAGCCCAGGTTTTGACTTCGCCAGGGTCCAAATCCTCTTCGATCCATGCGCCAGTCCCCTCAACAGAAGCAAACAATCCATACATCGAACCAATGGTTTCTTCACCGATATCCGAACTGACCGCAAAGGTCGACGCGGAGTCCGCACGAAAACCGAGGTAATAGGTTTTCCCTGGCCGCAGCATGTCACCGGTGAGGGTGTAAGTGCCTGGGTTGGTGAAGCGGCGGTTATCCGGTCCCTGCCTGTTCTGACTCCAGAAGCCATCTCGGGTCCAGTCACGGGGATTAAAATAGGAAGTCGACGTACTCAAAGTCGTATTCTCCCAAAGCCCCGGCGGTATGGTGTCGCGAATGTACATGACCACATTTTCAGCGGGATCAGAAAAAGTGATGTTCCACTCCGCCGGCATGTCTTCCGGATTCTCCGGCATTTCCACACGGTAATATCGCCAGTCTGTGGCAAGCAGGTTTTGTCCCTCAATCGAACCACCCTCCAGGGCCAGATCCTGCACCCGGTCGGCAGCGTTGTGGTCCAAACGTAAATGATAATTTGCGCTGGCTCCAGTAGCCTGCACCTTGACAAACCATATTCCAGGCTCCATTCGATCGGTCTCCACCAATGTTTCGGGCACCCAGTTACCATACTGGGTCGTAGCCGAACCAGACATCGAGTGGACGCGAATGGACCCAAAACCACTGGATTCGCTGTGGTTGGTGGTGGGAAGGGTGTGCGGATGGAGGTACAAGCCCAACTCGTCGCCACTGATCTTCTCTAAAACGGTCCTCAGCAAAGCACCATTGTCCTCAGGAACTTCGATTGCATACAAGTGGAAATCACCTGCATCCAGCTCCATCCCGTCACTGGCAATATCTGCCTGAGTGTTACCGAAACGGGATTCATCCGGCTCTTCGCCGTGTGCGGGCATCTCCCATACGTAATCCAACGATTCCATAACGATCGGCTCACTGACCAATGTGTAGTCGGTGGCTTCGACACCTTGGACCTCTATGAAGAAGTCGGCACTCTCAAGGAGCGGTGGTACGATTAATTGGGTACCTTGACTCCAGCCTGACTGCTCAGAACCCGCATTGGATCCCTCCGGCAGGTCTCCTCTGCGAATCCGGAAGCGAGTCTCTCCAGAGGCCTCTGTAATACTGACCTTCCAACCGAGCACCGGCACCTCATCCTCTTCCAAGCGTAGTTCCAGCATATCCGAAACCTCGACCCGGTAGAAATCGCTCTGATCCTGAATCAGGGATCCGCTGACCGAATAGGTGCCAGCCGTAAACGGTATGTCCACAGGCGCAATGGAGTTGATCTGTAAATCATACCCACCATCTGCGATATCCTGTCTGAGCCCGTGGCCAACGGCCATGGTGTACACACCCGGCTCCATATCTGTCAAAGTCACGAATTGCTCCCAGTTGTAGTTGGCAAAATGATCACTGAAATGACCGTGAAGGTATGCGCCTCCTCCGCCTTGCCGCAAACGCGGTGCATTAAGGCCTGAGTTGATGAAGAAGTATGGATCGCCTACCCTGTTGGAAAGGCGGATTTCGATTACCTCATTGTCATCTGTTATCTCAAACTGATAGAAATTATAGCGGCCAGCCTCATAGGTCTCTCCCTCAATCGACACCGAATCTCCAAAAGCAACAGGATCTCCAATATCCTGAATCTCAATGGGCCCGTTGCTGAGCGTGTAATTAACTTCGCCTGTTCCAACCCGGCTACTATCCACCGGATCCTGACCAATGCCTACTACGGAGATGTAATAACGCCCGGCCTCAATGCTTTCCTCTCCATTATCAGGCCAAATAGCAAAACTCTGGTCCCCCTCAAGGTCCAGTCGCACATGTGGAGCGTTCAAACTCGTATTTGAAAGCGTCTCTGAGGTGGACCAGTGCGCCGGATTATTATGCGAAGTCGCCTGAGCCTGATTCAAGGGCATGTGGGTGCCTCGAATGAACACATGAGCTTCATGCCCTTCGTCCAGGTCGAGTGCCATCTGCCAGTGAGGTGTGTCTTCTGGAATATCGATGTAATAGTGCGCAACTTCGCGTGGTTCCAGAGTGTCACTCACGGAACCACCCATACTAAGTTCGCTCACTTCATGTGTCATGCCGGAGCCTTCCAGCCCAATCGCCGTGCTTTGCCAGCTGAAGGTGACCGGATCAGAGCCCGCCTGAACAGTACGGAAGCCGATGTAATATTCCCCAGGCTGCAGCGGCTGCCCAAGCGGCAGAGAGATTGTAATGCGCTCGAATTCATCGCCATCGGCGGATTCATTTCGCCAGGTCCAGTCACGCCGATTATTACCCCTAACAACCAGTCGTTCCCCGGAATCCCAGTGAGTCACAAAACCATTGCGGTTTTTGGTTCCGGAACCGGTATCGCTGATCGAAGAAGGCAGCTCGTCCTTGGAAATAACCATAACCGGAGGCTCAGGTCCTTCCCAGTCGGTAATGCTGAGTTCCCATGCGAGGAAGTCCCAGTCGTCAATCTCCTCAGGCACCGTGACCCGATAATAGGTCCACTCTCCACCACCGATTGTGACATCGGTATCCGCAAAGCCATCAATATCCTCAATAACAAAAGGTCCGGTGTCCTCGATGGTTATGTCAAATTCCGCAGCCTCGTAATCCGAATTCCCATTGTGGATAACCATCAATGTGTAGGTGCCAGCCAGCGGACTTCCGGACGAATCGGTCCGGGTAATCAGGCTGGTGCTGGAACTGGTAGCCGAATAACCGCTGTAATGTCCATAATGGTTGGTCGGAACTCCTGGAGGGAATGCCCCTCTTGCCAGTCGCATGATGGGGTCACCGCTCTCCACGCTCATGCGCAGTTCCATGGCCTCAACCATTTCGGGGACTTCAAACTGGTAATAACTCACCTGGCCTTGTTCATAGCTACCGGAAACACTGATTACCTCACCAGGACTCAATTCTCCCAGCAGGTTCTCCTCGGGGATATCGTATTCGCCGTGGCTCACCAACTCGTATTCGACCTCGTCAGTGCCGATATTGTTGGCACTACGATCCGGGTTCTGACCCTCGGAAACCACCATCAGGTAATAGGTGCCTCCGGGAATGTAATCCTCCCCGTCATCCGGCCAGTAGACAAAAGCTTCCCCGCCTCCAAGGTCCAGACGGAGTTGCTGGTGACTGCCGGAGGTGGGAGTCGCCAAATCGAAACTAGACGCGCTAAAGCTCGAGGTGTTGGGCAGATAATCCTTGCGCACAAGCAGTTGGGCCTCATCGCCACGTTCCACATGCTCAGGCAAGAGCAGTTCAAAGTGCCAGCTTTGGTATGTATCCTCTGGAATCTCCACCTTGTAATAAGCCAGCTCCCGCGGATCCAAGGTTCCGCTGGAACTTCCATCGAAGTCAAGGTCATGCACAGGATGGCTGAACCCCTCATCCGCCGGACCGATGGCCCGGGTCGTCCAGGTGATGTCGAGAGGTTCATCCGAGTGCCCAGGATTGTGGAAGCCAACGTAATGTACTCCGGGGCTCATGGGCTGTCCCATTGGAATTGAATACAAATAGGTCTGAAACTGCACTCCGCCTTCAGGACCGCGGTGCAAACCAGTCCACTCTCCAGAATTCTTAGCCAGCGTTCGGGTGGAATTCCAGATAGGTGCTGTTCGGTCACTGGGTTGGGCAAAACTGGACCAGCCGGTATTGGTGGTATCCCTCGGCAACAACTCCGGACGCAAGGCAATGGTTGGCCTGTCGTTGGTATTACTGCTGCCGACCCACTCAAGCAGATTCACTTCCCAGCCAAGAA
>JBJHBN010000215.1:0-5116 GCA_050485505.1 Opitutales bacterium
ATCGTAACCTTCCAGGTTGTCGATGTCCTGCATCAGAGCCGGATCGTTGAAGGCCAGAACATCCCCTCGCACCCAGTCGCTGCCGGCACACAGTGCCGGATAGCCCAGCTGAAGGTGAAATAGCTGGCCGAGAATCTGGGCAGGTAGGCTTAGCGGAACACGACCCTGGCAGATTCTGCGATAGTAATAGCCTCCGGGACGCAGCGTGCCGTAGACAAATACTTGGAAGCGGAAAGCCTTAAGCTCCTCAGCTTTGCTGCTTAACGAGGGCATTCAACGAGAACTGCTCGATTTCCCGGCGCAATTCAGCCATGAACTGGGCTCCGGCGACTCCGTTGGCCCAGCGGTGGTCAAAACTCAGGCAGAGGCTGACTTTTTCACAGGGTTTTTCGCCCGAAGTGGCGTCGAGATGGGCTTCCCCCATGAACAAGGTTGCAATCGCTGGTGGCACGACAACCGGCAATGCGTCACGTACGCCGTAGGCACCCATGCTTGTGAGGATGACCGGTGTGCCCGATTTCGACCGGACCTTACCTGCACGCACATCGGCAATGGCTAGTTGGCAGCGTTGCGAGAATTCGTCCCAGCCAAGTTCATTGGCGCCTTCGACTACAGCTGTTTCCAGGGCGTCGTTGGGCAGGGCGACAGCGATGCCCAGGTTGAACCGTTCATGCCGCAGGAGGGTGTTGTCTTTGGTGACCGTGCAGGTGAAAACAGGGCAGCGTTCCATAGCGCGGGTAATCGCCCAGGCAACCATGACGGTGGGAGATGGTGGAGAATCCGGAACCAGCTCTTTGGCCTCGCTGCGTGCACTGCGGATACTGTCCCAACCCGCTTTGACCGTCATGTGGGCGGGGACGACATCCTTTAGCTGAGCAATGATGTGAGGTGATAAGCCGCCCTCGGTCGGTTTGTGCGCATGTACTCTGCTTTCAGCTTTTACCGGGCTTGGCACATTTTCATACGCAGGCGGGGCTACGCTTCTCGCCGGTGTTTTGGCGCCCGAGCTGGTGGCAAGGTAGGCGATAACTTGGTGCACTTCCACCTCGTCGCCCTCTGCGATTAACCATTCAACCAAAGTCCCGGCTTCTGAGGCCTCAATTGGGAACAGCGCTTTATCGGTTTCCACTTCGCAAAGTGCGTCATCCGGCTCGATCTCTTCACCTGTTTCGGCGATGAGTGAAATCACCTTTGCGCTGGTGATGCCCTCTCCCAGAATAGGCACACGTATTTCAGTGCGATTGGCTTCGCTTGGCTCTTGCCCATTTTCGGCAAATGTTTCTTTCATCATTTCGAGAGTGGTGTTTTCGCTGTCAGTAGGCTCCGCCACAGTGCTTGCAATGGTGCGTTCTTGCTTGCTGGCCAACAACTCTCGCAGCTTTTGCAGGACGGTGTTTTTGTCCGGCAGGGCTGCGTATTCAAGGACTGGATTGTAGCCGATGTTGACGTCGGGCTTTGCCAGCAAGGTCGGCGGTGCGAGCAAACGGCCAAAAAGTTTTCCGGAAGATATATGGCTGAGGATCTTCTGGCCGACGCTGCAGCTTTCTCCATCCTCTTGAACCACCAGAATTCGTCCCGTTTTCTGTACGGAATCCGCAATAGTAGCGAGGTCCAGTGGCGCAATGGTGCGTACATCGATTAATTCGACCGAGTGCGCATCATCCAGCAGCTTGAGGGCTTCCTCGGCTACCTCAATGCAGTTGCCCCAGGCGACCAGAGTCAAGTCTTCACCCTCGCTGCAGATGCGCGCTTTACCAAAGGGAATCGGCTGCGGCCGCGCTGTGACTTCGCGTGGGTGCCACATGAGGTGTTTGGGGATCAGGAAGATAGAGGGACTGTTCGCGTGCATCGCCGTCCAAAACAGGCCGGCGGCATCTTCCGGGTTGCTGGGGATCGCGATTTGTAGACCGGGGAAATGCGCCAGGGCACTCTCGTTGCTTTGGCTGTGCCAGAGGGCGCCACCTGGCAAGTAGGCGCCACAGGGAGCGTAAAGAACTGCCGGAGCGGACCACTCGCCATTGCTGCGCCAGTGCAGGGTCGATAAATGGGTGACCAGCTGGTTGAAGCCCGGCCAGATGTAGTCGGCAAACTGTATTTCAAAGACCGGCCGTTTGCCATAAGCAGCGAGGCCGACTGCGACGCCAACAATCGTAGATTCAGCCAGGGGTGAGTTGAAAACGTTTTCGGGGTGGGCGTCGGAAAGCCCTTTGGTTAAACTGAAGACGCCGCCTTTCGGGTCTTCAATGTCCTGACCGAAGAACACAAAGTCCTTCTTCTGTCGAAGGCCTGAGTGGAAGGTCTCATTGATTGCATCCACCATGCGCCGTTTGTCCTCCCATTCCAGGCCGATGCGGGGAGGGTTTGCGGGCTCGCCGTAGACATGCTTGAGAAGGTCCGATGGGTCGGGGTCGAGTTCGCTGAAAGCACGCTCGTAATCTGCCCTGACCTCTGCTTCGACTTCCGCGTAGAGTTCCTGATAGGCTTTTTCAGTCAATGCCTTGGCGGCTATCAACTGCTTTTTGAGGCGTTGGATCGGGTCTTTTTGTTCGAGACCTGCGATTTCATCCTCAGCGCGGTATTTACGTTGATCATCGGCGCTGGAGTGGCTGGAGATGCGTTCGGTGCGGCACCAGATGAACTGAGGTCCAGAGCCTTTGCGCAGGGCCTCCATCGCAGCGCCAACCTCGAGCTGAACTTCGTCCACATCACAGCCATCAATGCTACGCCAGTTTTCCGGGTTGAGCACTTTCAGGGCCAACGGGTTCATCTGCTGCGTAGCTGTTGAGATGCCGATTCCGTTGTCTTCTACCAGAAAGAGAACCGGTAACTGGCGCTCCACGGCAAAGCTTACGGCTTCGAAGAAATCTCCTTGCCGGGTTCCCGCGTCGCCAACTGTGGTCACCACCAGATTGGGTTTTCGATCCAGCTTTAAGCCCCAGGCAAGCCCACAGGCTGGCAGCAGGGACGCACCGACGACAGAAGCAATGCTGAAAATCCCCTTTTCGCGACTGCTGTAGTGTGCTGGCATCTGACGCCCTCCGCTGGCGCCCGAACGTTTTGCGAAGAAGGACAAGGCCATTTCATAAGTATCGACTCCGCGGCCCAGTGCGATCGGTCGATCGCGGTAGTAGCCGGCGAAAAAATCGCCTTCCTTGAGTAGCTGGCCAACGACGGTGAGGGCTTCGTGGCCCATGCCTGATACGTGGAACCAGCCCTTTCCCTGGCGGATCAGGCTTTGTTCCCTGAGGTCGCCAAGACGACTGTTGAGCATCAGTCTAAGTAAATCGAGTTTCTCTTTGGGGCGGGTGGGTTTCATGGACTCTTCGCGTTGTCTACGATTTGTGATGGGAACGAACCGGTCAATTGGAATTGGCGGGCATCTATCGTTGAAGCAGTTCGGTATAGGCGTGTTTGGCGTTTAAGCGAACGTTTTTTTAATACCGCTGTCGGCAAATACAGTTTTGCATTATGCGGGGCAGGCTCTCATTATCCGGCGCTTGGTGAAAGATATACCGAATATGGAATGGGCGGCGTGGACATCTTTGAAAAAGGGAATTGTCTGCTTCGACAGGGATTGGAACGGGCAGAAACTGCCGGAACTTTATTGGGGAGACGATCATTTAAAGATGCAATCGATCGAACCGGCAAGTCCGCTTGGCTTTGCGAAATCCAGCGGCTACATGGTCGATGACGGGAAGGTAATCTTTCTGTTGTTTGATAAAGTCCGCAAGGGCAAGGGCCAGCCTGAGCGCAGAATCTTTGTGGCGGGGCCTTTCAATGACTGGGCTCCAGGAGAGGATTCAAAGTGGGAGTTGGAGACCGCGAAAATTGATGGCAAGTCTTGTTTCCGTCTAGCCGTACCGGTTAAAGCGGTGACTGGAGGAGAGCCTGTCAGCTTTAAATACGTTACCGGTGATGGCGAATGGCTCGAGGTCCCCCCGGATGCTCCGGATGCGGTGACTGATGCCCATGGCTTTCGGAATTTCCTGTTCAACCCCGGACAGACTGGTCGCCATCGATTTTACTTCGTGCCGCCGCTCTCTCTGAACCAAAGCGAAGGGCGTGCCTTGTATCACCACCGCGGAGGAGGCTGGCATTCGTTGCCGGTTCAGGCCGGTGTGTTTTTGAAAAAGCTGAGCAGCGACCTGCGGCTTGGTTCCTGGGTGGAGGATGGCGCGACTATCTTTCGGCTTTTTGCTCCACGTGCGCGATCAGTCAGGGTTTATCTGAGTGAGGATGAGGAATCTCCGGGCGAGGCGATTGCGATGCGCCTGCTGGATGGCATGGTATGGGAGTTGCGCTTGGAAGACAGCCGCGCTGGTTGGTATTATTTCTATTCTGTGACCGGTGAGCCTTCAGGAGGGTTTTCGCACTTTGACCCTGAGTTCAAAGTGTTGGATCCCTATGCCAGGGCTGTGGTCGGGCCTCGTGGTCCGGCGATTGTTACACAGGATGAGGATTTTCCCAAAGTCGAACAAGCCTTTCGGCCGCCTTCCTGGCATGACCTGGTTATTGCGGAGGCGCATGTTCGTGACCTCACGCACTGGGCGCCCGTCGCCATGTCCGAAAAGGAGCGTTTGGGTTTCAGTGGCCTGCGCAAATGGGTTGAGTCCGATGATTTTTACCTCACGGATCTTGGCGTGAATGCCGTTGAGTTACAGCCTATTCAGGAATTTGATACCGTAAATCCGGTTGAATACGGTTGGGGCTACATGCCTGTGAATTACTTCGCTCCGGCGAGTCAATACGGCCTGGAGCCCGAAACGGGCAGTCAGGTGGATGAGTTTCGCGCACTGGTTGAGGCATTTCATCGTCGCGGATTGGCGGTGATACTGGACGTGGTTTACAATCACGTGGGTGAACCCAATTACCTTCAGTACATCGATAAAGAGTATTACTTTCTGCTGGATGGTAGCGGTCGCTACCTCAATCACAGTGGTTGTGGTAACACTCTGGATGCCGACGCACCCATGGTCCGGCGGTTGATGCGCGACAGTCTGGTTCACTTAATTGAGCATTTTGATGTCGATGGCTTTCGCTTCGATCTGGGCGAATTGATTGGTGTGGACGCGCTGCACTGGCTCGAGCTCGAACTCAAACAGGTGAAGCCCTCAGT
>JBJHBN010000216.1:0-5110 GCA_050485505.1 Opitutales bacterium
GGGTAAACCTATTAACAGGGCAGTCAGACCGAGTAGGATCTTCTTATTCATAGTGTTTGTGGGAAAATTTAAATAAGGATAAAGGTTCGTGTTTTTCAGTGTTTGGAGTGGCGTTTTGAATCCAGCTCCTGATTAGGGTATGAATCTTTTGCTTCATTTGCCAGAATGCTGACGCTAGTTCTGATAAGCAGCAGGTTTCACTGTCAATACAAGATTCAGGAAGCTTGTAAAACGGTGCCGGATTTGACCGTTTTAATTCAGACGGAAAAAACAGGCTGATGTTCAGAAAAATAGGAATAGTGCGGATCATTGCAATGACTTCCTTCGCTTTTTTCTGCGCAAAGTCTCCATCCGATTGCCTCTTAAAATGTCAAAAGTAACGTAGACTCCAAGCGCCGCAGAGATAAGGTATCCGACGATGCCGATGGCGGGATAGCCCCAGAGTAAGGGTTCAATGCCGGTGGTGATGACCACAGAGCTGCCGATGATGATGCTGCCGATGATAACGGCAAGCGACAGTCTGCTGAAGGCATGGTGAATAGTGTCGCTGGCCTGCTCGAATCCCCGGTGTTGAAGAAGTATGCCAAGGTCTTCATCCTCAATGCGATGCAGCACCCGTTGGATGTCGCGGGGGATGTCTCCCAACGTCGTTATTTTCTCCTTCAATTCACCCATCACGCTGCGGCTGACGCGCGAAGGGTTCCAGCGTTCCCAGCGCAGATCGCGAATAAAAGGCTCGCCGATACGGGCGATACTGAAGTTCGGGTCCAGCAAACCGGAGGTCTTCTCAATCGAGATAACCGCTTTGGCCAGCAGTGTGTAGTCGCGGGCGACGTGGATGCCATTGGACCCGAACACGAAAATGAGCTCGAGCACGACCCGGCCGACCTCCTCCATGCGTTTCAATTCGGCGTCGTATTTAAATAAAGTGGTCGTGATGGCTTTTTCCAGGGCAACGCGGTCGATTCTCCGGGTTCCCCGACCGAGACTGATGGCTATACGGGTGACGTCCTGGGCGTCACGTTTCGCGCAGGCTGAAAACAAATCCATCAAGGCATGCCGCATGCGCTCAGTGAGCTGACCGGAAATGCCCCAGTCGATGAAGCAAATACGGTGGTCGTTGGTGATCAGCAGGTTACCAGGGTGGGGATCGCCGTGAAAAAAACCTGTCTCGGCAACTTGTGAAAAGAACGAGCGGCCTCCGATTTCCGCCAATTCAGGGCCGAATGCAGCGCGCTCTTCCGCACTGAGGGCATCCGCTGACCGTCCATCTATCCATTCCGCGACGAGGACCCGGTTGCTGCTGATTTGACGGAAGGGCTTGGGGGCAAAGACCTTGTTGGGAAAGCGGTTTAGGGAGTTGAAGACTTCCGCGTTGCGTGCCTCGCCGCGGAAATCCAGTTCACGCATGATGCCGCTTTTCAGTTCCTCGACAACTGTAGGGAAGTCAAAAGACTGCAGGTCGGGAAAGTTTACGTGCAGCTGCTGGGCCAGCCAGCTGAGGATCTCAAAATCGGTCTGAATGGGCTGACGAATTCCGGGCCGCTGGATTTTGACTGAAACAACTTCGTTGCTGTCGCGCAGTCTGGCTTTGTATATCTGCCCGATTGAACCGGATGCAATGGGTTGGCTCTCGAACTCATCGAACCACTCCTCAATGGTTCCGCCGAGTTCTTTTTCCAGAACCCGCTTCATTTCGACAAAGGCGATCGGCCGAACGTGGTCCTGCAGTTTTTCGAATTCTTCGATCCATTCTCTGGGAAGAATGTCGGGACGGGTGCTCAGGATCTGGGCGATCTTTATGAAGGTTGGTCCCAGCTCCTCGGAGGCCATGCGCATGCGCTGGGGCAGGGTGAATGCACCCCGAATAGGGGGAGCAAGCTTCCTCAACCAGGCAGCGGGTGTGTCGATTTTTTCAAGAAACTCGTCAAACCGGTATTTAAACAGGATTTTGACGATTTCCTTCGCGCGAACCGCGTCGCGAAAAAAACTGAAGCGGTTCAAGGGAATTTACTTCTTGGTGGATGCGGCGGATTCAGCGAGTTGTGCCTCCAGTGCCGCAACTCGTTTTTCCAGATTTTCGAAATCCTTGCGGAAAACCACCGGAGACTTGTGCAGCATGTCGTCGAATTTTTTGTTCAATTCCTTTTCCGCATTTTCAAATTCCTTGCGGCCTTCATCGACAATCTTCTGTGCGGCTTCCTTGGATTCATCCGCAGTAATTTTTCCTTGTTTGACGAGGTCTTGCAAAATGGCTTCAACGCGATCCGCAGTTACGACGGTCGCGCCGACACCGGCGAGTATGGTTTTTTTAACGAAGTCGATCATAGCTGCAATAATTAAGCAGTGGATTTGGCTGTTTGGCAATCTTCAACATTTGTTCTGATGCCGGAACCCGCATATTTAAGGACTTCAGCTGTTGTTCAGGATGAATACTTATATTGCACAATATATATTATGTCTAATAATATTTCTTTAGGAAATGGCAGTGGGTTCCCTCCTTTGGGCTTTGTAAGGTTCAGGTTGCAGGGAATTTCCTCAAAAAAAACTCTAGCCAGTTTGTAACTCTAAGTTAGCTTACGCGTATGCAGAAAACATATAAAGCTCCGGAGTTCCTTGTGGACCTGTTGAACGCTCGCTCGCCTTCGGGCTATGAAACCGAGGCGCAGGCCGTGGTTGATCGCTACCTTGCCGATGCGGCCGACCTCTACCGCCGGGATGCCTTGGGCAATCGCATTGCCACGGTCAACCCGGACGGCAATCCGCGGCTGCTGCTAACTGGCCACATGGATGAATTGGGCTTCATCATCAAGTATGTCGACGACAAGGGTTTTCTCTACTTTGATCCGGTTGGTGGCATTGACCTCAATACAATCTCTGGTCGTCGGGTTTCAATTCTGACCAAGGACGGTACAATTAAAGGTGTTACCGGTCGCCGCGCCATTCACCTGCTGACTCCTGAAGAGCGCAAAAAGGTTCCGGAGCTGCACAATCTCTGGATCGACATTGGTGCAAAAAATAAGGCTGACGCATTGAAGATGATTCAGATTGGCGATGTGGGTGTCTATGATCAGAGTTTTGAATTGATTCGCGGCAGTGTCGGTGTTGCCCGTGCCTTCGACAACAAGAGCGGCTGCTATGTTGTTTGCGAAACTCTGCGCCGGTTGGCCGGACGCCGCTCCGAGCTCAGTGCCAGGGTCACTTCCGTTGCCACCGCTCAGGAAGAGATTGGCTGCCGCGGTGCGCGTGCAGTGTCCAACGGTGAACCTGCGGATTTTGCGGTTGCGGTCGATGTCGGCCACGCCACCGACCACCCGGAATGCGACAACCGCCGCTTCGGTGAATTCAAGCTGGGTAGTGGTCCGATTTTGACCCGTGGCGCGAATGCGAGCCCAGTTCTCTTCGATAAACTGGTCGCGGTTGCCGAAGCACTGAATATTCCGCTGCAAATCGAGGCCTGCCCGCGCCCTACTCCGACCGACGGTCGCGAATTGCAGATGGGCGGTGGTGGTGTCGCGACGGCGGTGGTTTCTGTACCGCTCCGCTACATGCACACCGCAAGCGAAGTGGTCGACCTGCAGGATGTTGAATATGCCGTGCAGCTGCTCACTGGACTGGCCATTGAGCTTAAAGCCGGAGATCGCAACGACTGGTAAAGCTATCAGCCGCCAGCCAACACAGGGCGGAATCCGAGCGATGTGAAAAATTCAGCGGCGATCTCGCGGTGGTCGCCTTGGATTTCTATCACCTTGTTCTTCAGGCTGCCGCCTGAGGCGCAGCGGTTTTTCAGCTGTTTGGCCCATTGCTCCAGTTCCGATCCCCCGCAGTTTTCGAAACCACGGACTTCGGTCACCGTCTTGCCCCCTTTGCCCGCCTTCAAACGGCGGATTTCCAGGCGCCGGTTGCCGCCAACCGGTTTGCCGGACCCGCTCTTTGTTGCGGGCTTACTTGCTGAAGCCGTTTTAGCCTGCGGCAGTTCGCCCAAATTCAGGGCGGCGAAGGGATTGTCCTGATCAAGGTGATTGCCCCCCGATGTATCGATCTTACTGGCCTTGCGTTTCAATGTTCGGAGTCGTTGCCGTGTGTTGGCTTGCCGGTTGCTGAAGAAATGCCGCAGCCTTCACATAGCTGCGGCGCTGAAGATAATGCCGGAGGTGCGGGTCCAGAGATATCTCGGGGTCCCGGGCAACCTGGTCGCAATAAAGCAAGGCGCTGGTCAGGGACCATTCGCTGTTGCGATCACCATTGATGCGTGCAATGGCGGCGGTCAATTTCGGTTTATCAAATTCCATTGTATCCTTGTTTAAGGGAAAGGAACCTCTCCGCTAAAATCCAATTTTGGCAAATGGCAACTGCAAAATTCCTGTCTTGCCAGTAATTGCCCGAGTTCGCAGCCTGTTTTCACTATGTTATCCTACAGCGTTTACAAACTGATTCACTTCATCGGTATCCTGATGGTCTTTCTCGCATATGGCGGATTGATCGTGCGTTCCATTTACGCACCCTCCGATGCGCAATTGCGACGATTGGGCGCAATTACAAGCGGCATTGGACTGGTTCTGATCCTTCTCGGGGGCTTTGGCCTGCAGGCCCGCCTGGGCATTGGCTGGCCCGGTTGGTTTGTTACTAAGTTTCTGATCTGGGTCGCGCTGGGCGGCCTGATTGTTCTGATCAACCGCAAGCCGGAGATGTCCCAGTATCTTTGGTGGGGAACCTTGGTTCTGGGTGCCCTCGCCTCGATGCTCGCGGTCGTCAAACCCTTCTGACGCTTTTTTTGGACCCGCGATCTTTTCAGTCGCGGAAATATGCAACGCCCGAGGCGAAGATCGGTTGGATTTTCTGTCCCGGTATGTTGCTGCCAATGAAGCGCCCTGCCCGTTCACTGTGGCCCATCTTTCCGAAGATGCGGCCACAGGGACTGCAGATGCCCTCGATTGCGTGAATGGAACCATTGGGATTCTCCGGCAGCCGGTGCGTGGGAAGACCCTCTGAGTCGACATACTGCGTCGCAACCTGGTCCTTTTCAAACAGCTCAGCAATCTCGGTTTCGCCGCCATAGAAGCGCCCTTCGCCGTGGGACATCGCGACCCAGTATTCGGAACCCAGTTCG
>JBJHBN010000217.1:0-5108 GCA_050485505.1 Opitutales bacterium
CTCCGGCGCCAGCAATGCCTTGGCAAGTCAATCTAAACTTGTCCTGAAAGCAGGATACTGTTGATTCTAGCGTTCAAGCATATTGTCTCACGATATATGATCTGTGGTTGATTGTGGTCTGTGTGCTAGATGATGCCGCAGGTGGCTTCTAGAGAACTGGTATTGCCGCCGCATAGCTATAACCTATTAACCAAAATATCTATACGAAGGATTATGTTTCCTTTCATCGTTTGCCTATATACGTTGGGAGTCCAATCAAAGTGGTGCATCCTATTTGCTCGAGCGCAGTGTGGACGGAGGAGACTTTGAGCTTCTGGTCCAAACTCCAGCAGGTGCCAGGGCGTACACCGACACGGGGCTGGATTCGCAGGCAGAATATGTCTATCTGTTAAAGGAAGTGGAGGGAACCGGAAGTGCCCAGGCGGCGCTGGTTCGGGAGTTTGTTCCACAACGGAAGGCGGATCTGACCATTACCCATGAAGCTGGTTCCTTCGACTTGCTGGTGCAGGGAGTGGGTGAGGAACTACTCGTGGAGGGCAGCGCTGATTTGGAGTCTTGGGCGGCCGTATGGGGTCCCGGGTTTGTGCCCTCTGGAGAGTCCATTGTTGTGGCTGATTTGGATGTTGCATCCGGACAGTTCTTCCGAGCGCTGAATCAAAGCTACCCACGGGTGGGCATCATCGGGTTGAGCATGCCATTCGAGTTGGCTTCCGAGGCCACTGGTCGTGTCTATAATGTGACGGATTTTGGTGCTTCACCCCTTGTCATCGGAAACGACGATGCTATCGGTATCCGAACCGCATTGAGCATTGCTCAGCCGGGAGATACAGTATGGATTCCGGCTGGAACTTATCACATTCGCCAGACGTTGGAAGTGCCGAGTGGTGTGACTTTGCGGGGAGCTGGGATGGATGAGACAGTTCTGGTGGCTGAGGGGATTTCCATTGCCGTTCGCATTCCACCTTTGCGGCATGATATTCGTCTAGAGGATTTTGCCATCCGCTATGAAGGAGATCAGGAAACTTTGCAGCACGGGGTTTATATCGGAAGTGTTCGGCAGGGGAACAACAGTTATCGGATTGTTGTCGATTCTTTGCGGATCGAAGGTTTTTCGGTGCATGGGGTATCTTTGAGAGATTGTCACCATGTGCTTGTTCGCAATTGTATTATCCGTTACGCGACCAATGAAGGCGGCGGCGGCCATGGCTATGGTATCGCCCTGAATTATCCGAGCAATCACAATAACTGGATACGGGACAACACTATTGGTCCCGGGATTCGGCATGGTGTATTGATTCAGTACGAAGCGCACAATAATCTGGTCGAACACAATCTTGCTGTCGACAACAGTGAAGATGCCTTTGATCTACATGGCGAAGGCGAGCACCGCAATGAATTGCGATTCAATATTGCCAGGGGAAGTGCCCGGGAAGGGTTTGGCGTTGGTAATACAGGATCCACTCACAGCAGTAGTGGACCTTACAATTGGATTCATAATAATTTGGTTGAAGACAGCCGTGGCGGAATGGAAATCATTTTGGAATCGGACATTGTTTTTGTTGATCACAATACCTTCCGCAATAACCAGTTTGGTATTCGGGTACACAATCTTGGGGGTGATCACTTATATGTGCGTGGAAATCGCTTCGAGGGGAATCAGATTGGTGTATCACTGAGCCAGTCCCGCTGGATATGGCTGGAGGACAACCACTTCGAGAATCATACGGAATATGCCATCGGTATTTTGCCTGGAACGGATGCTGTTACTGAATCCGGTAATACCTTCTCTGGCAATCATCAGGATCGATTTGTCGTGGAATAGGCACTCTTTACAACCCGTTCTACAATTGTAACAGGGCCGGAAGACGGACGATGAATTTAGCGCCCTTTGGGCTGTTATCCTCCACTTGCAGTGAACCGCCGTGTTTTTGCAGGATGACGGTTGAAATACTGAGGCCGAGGCCGAGGCCAAAGTTGCCGCCCTGGGCTTTGGTGGTGAAGTTGGGTTCAAATATGGCTTTTCGGAGGGACTCGGGAACACCGGGTCCGCTGTCGGAGAAACTGATTTCGACCTGCTGTTTTTCAGAAAGGTCGCGGCTGCTGATGCGGATCTTTCCGCCGGGTTCCATGGCTTCGACGGCGTTGACGATGAGGTTCGTCCAGACCTGGTTCAACTCGTCCTCATTGGCGGAAACTTTTGGGGTTTGGGCGAAGTCTGTTTCAATCTCGGTGTCGCGCAAGCGGCTGCCAAGCACCAGTAGGGTGTCACGGATACCGTCCTCAACCTGAATCGGCTGAAAGTTTTCACTTTGCGGGCGGGTGTAACGTTTGAGGCTCTGTACCAGCCGGCTGATACGGTGTGAGGTGCTGCGTACCACCTGAATAAAATGGCCGGCTTCAAAAGGTTGCAGCAGGCGTTCCCAACCTTGTTCGTCCGTGGGGACCGCGCTCCCACGCGGAATCAATTCAGAGGGGAGTTTGGCCAAGCGGCGCAGCATTGGGCGGGGAAGCTTCGGGAAATGTTGCCTCAATTGTTCCAGACGTTCTCGCTGCTCGCTGGTGTCTGAGTAAGTGTTCTGCAGCCCAGCCTGCCAGCTTCGTGCCATCTGCTCTGGTGTATCCGGGCCGGTGAGGAGGTTTTTGAGGATGTCTTCCAGGTAGTCGGCATTGCGGGAGAGGGAGGCTGCGGGGTTGTTGAGTTCATGTGCGATTCCAGGT
This sequence comes from Opitutales bacterium, assembly GCA_050485505.1. Classification (GTDB taxonomy): domain Bacteria; phylum Verrucomicrobiota; class Verrucomicrobiia; order Opitutales; family Oceanipulchritudinaceae; genus JAFIGG01. Next base: position 2,719 of record JBJHBN010000217.1, read on the forward strand.
ACGATGGAGCCGATCATGGCCAACTTTTCCTGATGAATCAGGCGCTCGCGGGTTTTCCGCAGTTCATCAATGGTCGCCCGCAGTTCCTCGCGTTCCTGATTGAGAGCTTGGTTGACGCGGTCAACTTCGATGTGGAGATCAGCCAGACGTTGGTAGCGCTTGGTCAGGCTGCCCTTGATCAGCTCTTGAAGAAAGCGGTAGGCGGAAGGTTGGGACTCCTGTAGGCCATCGACATCGTCCCAGCTCAGAACCAGAGCGCGGCCGGGCTCCACGGCAAGCACGCCAAAATAGTTCGGATTGCGCGTGTAGTAGGAAAGGATGCCTACCAATTCGCCGGCTCCAAGACGGTCAAAGCGCAGCTGATTGTTGCTCTCGGCTCCTTTTGACAACTGCAGTTCGCCTTCGAGAATCAACCAAACCGCCTGCTCGCGTTCGGTTTCCCGAATCAGCAGGTCGCCGGCTTGAAAACTGCGCAGGCGCTCCGCAAAAAAGGAGTCCTCCGCAATCAGCTTGCGTATGGATTCAAGGTGGGCGTCGGTCGTGGATTGGGCCGGCGAGGAGCGGTCAGGCATCTTGGAACGGATTATTTTCGTGGAGGTATTCGGCGATCCGTTTCTGATCCAGCTGGCTCATGTAGGGCAGAGGAGGGATGGCCTCGGTGATGACAAAGTCCGTTAGAAGTTCCCGTGTCAGGCGCGCCAGTTCGTTCGGCTCCCAGGGTTTTGCCTGGTAGTGGCAGATGCCAGCTTCGTTGATGGCGGTGATGGTCTCCTGGTGGCCCGCCTGGCCCGTGAAGAGAACTTTGCGGGTGCCTTTGAGGACTGTGGACTCTCGGCGCTGGAGTTCGCTCATGAAGTCTACGCCGCGCTGGCCGGGCATGACATGGTCGCAGTAGATCAAGGCCACGCGGTCTGTGTCGGGATCGAGCCCGTCGATCCAGGCTCCGGCTTCCTGGGCCGATGAAAAGCCCTCCAACTGAAAGGTTGACTCGAAAGCGGAGAGGTCGCGAAGGATGGCATCGAGCACATCCATTTCATCCTCAACGCAAAGGATGTAGAGTTTGAGGTCGTTCATGGGACTTTAGAATATGAGGTTCCAGATCAAGAATGCTGAGGTCAGTAACAGCGCATAGCCGACAAGGCCGATGACCACGCCTACGCGTAACATGTGGCCGCTGTTGAGCAGTCCGGTGCTGATGGCAATGGCGTTGGGTGGCGTCGAGATGGGCAGGGACATCCCCAGGCTGGCGCCGACCGCAACCATGAGGGCGGCGGTTTCGATTGCAAAGCCGTCCCCGATCCCGGACCCGACCAGGGTCATCACAATCGGGATGAGCAAGGTCGCCGCCACAGTGTTGGCGATGAAGGTAGCTAGCAGAATGGCCACGACGCCGAAGGCGGCGAGAATCATTAGCGGACTCATCGTGCTCCAGGGCACGAGTTCCACCAACCATACCGCAAGTCCGGTCTGATTCATCGCCACGCCGAGTGCCATGCCGCCAGCCATCAGCCAGAGCACCTCCCAAGGCAGAGAGCGGATCTCTTTTTGTTCAATGATGCCGAACACCGGAAATAGGGCCACAGGAATGAATGCGACCAGGCCACTTGGGACACCGTGTAGCTTTTCAGTGACCCATAGCAGAACGGTCAGGGCAAAGATGGCGTAGAGTGCAAGGGCCTTGGGGGATTTTTGAAATTTCCCGTCCAATTGCAAAGGCAGACGGGCCTGAGTTGATGGATACATGCGGATGAGGATAAACCACAGAGCCGCAAGTCCTAAAAGGACCAGCGGCGCGGTGTAGCCCATCCAGGAACTGAACGGCATCTCAATCCCCCGGGATACGAGGGCGTTGATCGCTATTGCATTCGGTGGCGTGCCGATTGGTGTCAGGATGCCTCCAATATTGGCGGCAAAGGGGATGGACAGGGCAAGAGCGATGCGGAAGCGATCGCCCTCCGGAGCCGCAGCGGCAATCGGCAGGATCACGGCCATCATCATGGCGGTGGTGGCAGTGTTGCTCATAAAGCCGGAGAGCAGGGCTGTGACGAGCATCAGGCCCATTAGAATGCTACCGGGTTTAGTGCCAAATGGCTTGAGGATTATTCGGCTGAGATTGCGGTCCAATTGGTATTTGACCGCTCCTGCAGCGAGCACAAAACCGCCGAGAAAGAGTATGATGATCGAATTTGCCAGAGTGCCCAGGTAGAGTGTATAAGCAGGTGCTTGAAAGTCGCCAAGAGCGCCGGCCATCGGGCTTTCCGCGCTCAGCAAAAAAATCTGCATCAGCATTACCAGAACAGAGGTGGCGTAGATCGGAATGGGTTCCAGGATCCAGAAGATGGCCGCCATCAGGAAGATGCCCAAATTGAGCTTCCCGGCGAGTGACAGAG
>JBJHBN010000218.1:0-5098 GCA_050485505.1 Opitutales bacterium
GGTGTAATACCACTCCATGAGCCGGCGGTAGCTGGTGCTGGACCCGCCTTCAACCATATAAGTGGCCAGGGTCCAGGGCGAACCCCCAAATCCAAGCAAGGTTTTTTCATTGCCCAGTTGGCTGCGCAGGCTGCGCAGGGTGGTGTTGACGTAGTGCAGGCTCGACTGCAGCTCGTTGGCCGACAGCTGGTTCAATTGCTCGATGGAATCCAGGGCGAATTCCATTTCGATGCCTCCTTGCTCGCGGAAGTGGTAAGGCTGCCCCAGTGCTTCAGGGATGATCAGAATGTCGCTGAAAAGTATGGCGGCATCCATCGGGTAGCGACGCAGTGGCTGCAATGTAACCTCTACGGCTAGCTCCGGTGTTTGCACCATAGTGCGGAAGTCCGATTGTTTTTTGAGTGCCCGGTACTCCGGCAGGTAACGGCCTGCCTGGCGCATCATCCAAACTGGTGGCCGGTCGACGGGTTTGCAATTGAGTGCAGCAAGAAAGCGTTCGCGTGAGTTCATGTTCAGTCGTCCAGCCAATTACGGGATTTCAGGTAGTCGTTGACCAGTTCAAATTCCGGGGTTTCGGGTTCCGGGTGATAATCATACTCCCAGCGCACCAGTGGTGGCATGGACATCAGGATGCTTTCGGTGCGGCCCTTGCTTTGAATGCCAAAGAGGGTGCCCCGGTCATAGAGCAGGTTGAATTCAACGTAGCGACCTCGACGGTAGAGCTGCCATTGCCGCTCCCGTTCGCCGTAGGCCAGGTCTTTTCTGCGTTCGAAGATCGCCGCGTAGGCCGGCCAGAAGGCGTCGCCAACCGAGCAGACCAGAGCGCAGGCGGATTCAAAACCGCCGCTGTTGTAGTCGTCAAAAAAGAGCCCACCCACGCCCCGGGTCTCATTCCGGTGCGGGAGAAAAAAGTAATTGTCGCAGGCCGCTTTGAATTGCGGATAGAGGTCCTTGCCCCAAGGTTCCACTGCTGTTCGTGCAGCCCGGTGCCAAGAGCAGACATCCTGCATAAAAGGGTAGTAGGGTGTAAGGTCAAAGCCACCTCCAAACCACCAAGTCGGCTCACCTGAACCGGCCTTTGGGCGGGTCGTGAAAAAACGCACATTGAAATGGGTCGTCGGCAGGTAAGGATTCCAAGGATGGAAGACCAGCGAGACCCCCATTGCGGTGAAAGGCTGATTGGCCAGCCGGGGCCTGGCCTTGGTCGCGCTCGGCGGCAGGGAAGCGCCGTGGACGTGGGAGAAATTGATGCCGGCGCGTTCAAAGTAGCGCCCACCGGCGAACACCCGGCTGCGGCCGCCGCCACCTTCTTCCCGCTCCCAGCGGTCGTCGCGTTGTTTGACATCCGGATCCGCCGCCAGCAGATGCTGGCAAATACGGTCGTGCAGCTCGGTAAAACAGGACTCTACGCGCTCAGGGTTCATGAATGCGAATTAAGTTCGTGACCACCGGGTGTTTTGGCAATCCTCAAACGGCACAAACCGGTTGCGTTGCTGTATGCACGGTACAGTTTACTTAGCATGGATTGCGTAAGACCGTTGATCACGATTTTTGGCTGCGGCTATGTCGGTTCGGCTTTGGCGCGCAAAGCGCTGGACCGTGGCTGGCAGGTTCGGGCTTTGACTCGCAATGTGGAAAAGGCCAACATGCTGGAGGCGTTGGGGGCAGAGGTTGTGATAGCCGATCTTGCCGACCGCAATTGGCACCGAAAGTGGGGCGAGCGGGGCGATTACCTGGTCAACACCGTTTCTGCGGCGAGTCGGAGCCTGGAGGGTTATCATCACTCTTATTTGGAGGGCATGAAGTCGATCATCGCCTGGGCGGCCGGGAGTTCAAGTCAGGCCCAGCTTTTATACACGGGCAGCACCTCTGTGTACCCACAGACCGACGGATCCGAGGTCAGCGAGTCGGATACCGGACTGGACCATACAGGATTGCGTCCAACGGCTGAGGTGCTGCTGGAAGCTGAGGCTTTGCTTCAGGAGCCCTTGGCGGGAATTCGACGTGCCTTTACCCTGCGCCTGGCCGGGATTTACGGGCCAGGGCGGCATTACCTGCTGGACCAATTGCGGGCGGGGAAACTCGAATTTGCCGGATCCGGCGACTATTGGGTCAATTTGATTCACCGCGATGACATTGTCTCCGCAATTTTTGCGACTTTTGAGAGTTCAGAGAGCGTCACTGAGCGGGTATTCAACCTTAGTGACGGTCATCCGGTTCTCAAGCAGGACTTGGTTCAATGGCTGGCCACTGCCCTGAGCCTGGGCAGGACCTCGTTCAATCCGAATATGCAAACAAGCCGGCAGAGGAGTCGCAGCGACGCCGAAGGTCGTATGCCCCACCGGATTATCCTGACGGATCGCATTCGAAAGCAACTTGGATGGGCGCCCCGTTACCCAAGTTTCGAAGCCGGCTACGAATTACTGATCAATTCCAATCGCTGATTTCGTCCTGAGGCCTATGGCCACTGCATCTACCGGAGATCCCCGTAAAACATGGGGATTTCTTCGATTTAAAAAGAGGGTATGGACCGGTATCCCACTTTGGGGGGGTATCAGGGGTTTCCTCTTGTCTTGGGCCGAGCTGTCCTGCGTCTTAAGGGGACGAGGCTGCCGTTGTGGTTGCCCGCCTCTCTCTTATGTCCTCCGAAAAACCAGATTTCTCTGTGGAGTTGCTGGAAGCACGTATTTTGCTTTCGGCAACGCCTATGGATGATGGGCTTTTCAATGAAGATTCGGACATCGGGGAAATTCCTCTGCTACACGAGGATATGAATGAGCAAGGAGGGGCTGGCTATGGCGAGGGCGACGATGACTTGTTTGAAAGCGATGGCGATTTTCAGGCTGTTTCTTTTGAGAATCCTCAAACAACCCTCGATCAAGACAGCTCAAGCGAGTTGACTATCGGCATCGGCGGGACGACTACCGGCGAGGATTACGAGGCAATTGAGGTTGATGGCCACGCCTCGCTGGATGGGGCGCTGCACATTGAATGGCTCAATGATTTCAGTCCTGAAATAGGGGACACTTTTGATATTCTGATCTTTGATTCCGTGGATGGACGCTTCAGTTCCGCTACCGGATTGTTTGGTTTTGCCGATGGAGACCGCTACGCTGAAATCGTAGAGTTGGAAGATCGCCTACAGCTCAGGATCAAAGCGGTTCCTGGATACGAATTCAGCTTTCAACCGGGTTCTGCCTCCGGACAACAGACTTTTGGTGAGCTGTTGAATGCGGATTACTTCCAAAAGGATTCCGCGAGCATCGAAGGCATTTTGCGCATCGACGAATTTTTTCATTTCAGCGGTACCTTTGAATTGAGCCTCGGCCTTGCGCCCACTGGCGAGTCTGGGCTGGTGATTCACACAGGGATGACCAACGCCGACGATGGCGGAAGTCTCAAAACCGAGGTGGATGCCATTGCTGGGGTCCAGAGCAACGATGACTTCAGTGAAGTTACGGGCCTTGAGGCTTACATGCTGACCTTTGGCGGAACAGATTTGGCCGGGTTCGTCGGGCACGGGACTCCGGACTTTGCAACCGACCTCGCAACACAGGATCTGTTTGGATTCGGATTGGCAGACCTCGATCTTGGCCTCGCCTCCTTCACTCCACTTGCAGAATTTCTCAACAGCCTCAGCTTCACTGCTGTAAGCGCCAAGGCAGGTGCGATTACCACCCACGGCTTCGGTGAGAACTTTCAGATAACCAGTAATGAAACTTTACTGACCTTGAATCTAGGCCATTTCTGGCCCGACAGCAATAGCCCACCTGTTGTGGACATTCAGCAGAGCTTTGAGTCCGCTCCTGGTGTCGGAGACGGTAGCTTTGCTGTATCCGGAAGTGGTGCCGCGGATCCATTGGATTTTGCGGGTGAACGCCTCTGGAGCCTGAATGCCGAGGCCAGCGATATTGGTTTTGGTGGCATTTATCAGTTCGCGGGTATCCTGCCGTTTATGCCGGACACCATCGAGTTGAGCTTGTTGAATGAAACGGCTCTCGACTCGGAGCGGTTTGATTTCGAATCCATTCAAGCTTCAATTGCAGGCTCGTTGGATTTTTCGCTGCTTGGTTTCCTGCCGTTCCGTCCTGTCGTTCAAATTGGGCAACAGGCATATGAATCCGGCGATGATCGTTTTGACCTGGACCTGCGTTGGATGGGCGAGGATTGGACTGTCTGGAACACAGGACCGGTTTCCCTTGGGATCGCGGATTTGGAGATTGGTGAAATGGCCAGCTTTGGTGGGAGTGTAACTTTGGGAGGTTACCAGGATGGCAATTGGATTTATGATTTTGGCGGGTCCATCTCAATGGATCTGAATTCCACTTACCTGAATGCGTCTCTGTCCGCCACGGTAACGGGCAGTTTTGAACACGACCAGGGAACCCTTGAGTTGGAGACGGCATTTTCCGGCGATATTGAAATAGGTGATTTCATTGTGGCGGAAGGGCTCGGTCTGAGCTTGGTTATGCTGCTTTCTTATATAGACGAGAACGGCAACGTTGAAGTTATTGCCGAGTCGGTCACCATTGAAAATGCAGTCGCAGCATTCTTGCGTGTGCAGCTTTCGGACTTGCTGATACTCGAGAGTTCGGATGTGGTATTTGACTTTTTAGCTACAGGGGACGAGCACCTGCTGCTGATTGGCTCCCTGAGCGCGACGCTTCCGTCCATAGGCTTTTTCGGGGAGGCGCGTAACTTCGGGTTGCGTGCGAATGGTCAGCTGTTTGTGGCTGATAATTTTGGTGTCAGCCTTGCACTCACAGATGATGCTGAGCGCGATCTTGGTTTGCCCAGCTGGTTCCCTGTGAAAGTGGATGAGTTGGATCTGCAATGGAGTAATTTCAATGCTGATCCGTTGGACTTTGTTATTCGGGTCAGTGCATTTGCCGATGGTTCAGCCATCCCTGGATCGCCGTTGACTGTGACCGGACTTGTCGGAGGGTTGGTTATCGATGTCGGTCTTCTCATGGATGGGAAATTCCCAATTATTGCATTGGACGAAGTTGGATTGTTCATCGGTGGCGAAATTGCTGGCAGCGAAGTCAGCGGAGGGTTTCTGGCTGGCATAGCCAGGGTGGATGCGAATGGACAGGTA
>JBJHBN010000219.1:0-5092 GCA_050485505.1 Opitutales bacterium
GGTCGATGCTGAGGGCATTCGCGTCGCCTATATGGAAAACCAGCGTTATCCCGAAGTGGATTTACAGATGTCCATTGGTTGGAATGGGCTGAGTGACTATTTCACCGGCTCCTACAGGGATTATGACAACCGCTCGGAGGCTGATTGGGGTGTGGGAATATCCATCAACGTTCCTCTTGGTAACCGGACTGCCAGAGCGCGTGTGAGCGAAGCCAAGCGTCGCCAAACACAGGCATTGTTGGACGTCAAGCGGACTGAAGTGCAGTTGTTGTCCGCATTGGATACCGCCATACGCGATGTGCGTTCCGGCATCGAACGCCGCGAATTGATTCAGGAATCTGTTCGTCTCGCAGAAGCGGCCTTGGTATCTGAAGAGCGTCGCCTGGCGACAGGGATGACGACGAGTTACAATGTGCTCAATCAACAGCGCGAGCTAACCCTCGCCCGAACCCGCGCGCTTGCAGCTGATGTCGATGTGCAGCAGGCTTGGGCACAACTCCTTTTGATCCAGGGTAGCCTTGCGCCACGCCTGGGCTTTGCTGTGAATGTTTCCAATTAATGCTGGTCTATGCAAAAAATCACTACTCTTTCCCTGCTTGTTGTAATGCTTTCGCCGCTGTCCTTATGGGCTCAGCAGCGGGTCTTTGAAGGGCTGGTCGAACCTTTCCGCGAAGTGACGCTCAGCAGCCCGGTTCAAAGCTTCATTGAAGAGCATTTTGTACGTGAGGGTGATACGGTCCAGGCGGGCGATCTGTTGTGTCGCCTGTTTTTGCGGATCGAGCAGTTGGAAGTCGAGCGTTCGCGTGGCTTGATTGAAAAGCGGGAATTTGATTTCCGGGGCTCGCAGAACCTGTTCGCCGATCGGCTGATCAGTGAGGATGAGGCCCTGGCCGCACGGATTGAGTTGGACTTGGCACGCCTTCAGTTGGAAATTGCTGAGGAGAATGTCCGCCTGCGTGAAATCCGTTCGCCAATTGACGGAATTATCGTTGAGCGAATGGTCGAGGACGGTGAAACTGTCACCGCCACAGAACCAATTTTTGTCGTGGTGAACATCGAGCAGATTTATGTCCAGTTCTACGTTCGGGCCGAGGACCTTCGCCATATCCGCGTCGGGCAGGAAGCCAGTGTTCGTTTCCCTGAACTGGACTTGGAGGGAGGTATGCCGGGGACTGTCGAGTTTATTGATCCGCGGGTGGATGCCGCCAGCGGCTTGCTTCGGGTTCGCGTCCTGATGGACAACCCGGAGCAGCGGGTGAAGGCCGGCGTTCGCGCGGTTGTGACATTCTCATCCACGAATTGAGGGTTTAGTTATGAGTACGCACTCCCACGATATGCCTTCCGAATCTACCGTCCATCTGGTGGATGAGTGCCGTTTCTTCAGTGGGTCTGCCCCTGAGTTCTGGCAGAAATTTGCCAAGGCTTGCTGTGCTTTATCCAGCGCCCGAAGTGTCCGTATGTTGGTCCAGCTGGGTGATGCCTGGCGTGTGCTTTCCACTCATCCCGAAGGTAAACAACCGCCTCTGCCGATGACTGAGGACCGTTTCAAGGAATTGCAGAACGCGGCCTTTGAAGATGGATACAGTTACACCCAGCTGCCGGGATTAAAGGGTGGCTTTCTGTTTTTGGCTGCCTTGCAGACCGAGGAGGGTGGTAATCCGGCGATTGCTGAGTTTCGCCTTGATGACGAGCCGGAAGGCGGATGGCAGGCCCTGATCGGTATCATCCCCTTGATTGTGGATACGCCGCGGATGTACCAGCGCAATCGCCAGATGAAGGCGGCGCAGGAAAAGCTCGACCATTACTCGAAGGCACTTGATGTGCTGGCAGTAGTGAATAATCAAGTCCGATTTATTCCGGCAGCCATGGCCCTGGTGAACGAAGTCGCAGGCCGCTTGGGTGCTTCGAGGGCAACGCTCGGTTGGTTGGCGGAGCCATACATCAAGGTAGTGGCGATGAGTGGGACTGAGAAGTTTGAGCGCAAGGTTCAGGCTATTCAGAAATTGGAGACGGCAATGGAAGAGTGTCGCGATCAGGATGAGGAACTTGTGGTTCCCGCTTTGCCTGAAAGCGATTCCGTAGTTCGCGATCACAGCCAGTATGTCAAGGACAGTGGCATAGCCGCAGTCCTCTCGGTTCCGCTGAGGGTGGACGGCGAGGTGGTAGCGGTTATCACCGTTGAGCGCGAGGAGGATGCCTTTGCTCTGGAAGATGCTGCGGGCTTACGCGTGATTGCCGATCAGACTGCACGTCGTTTGGATGAGCTGAAGCGTTCTGACCGTTGGTTTGGCGCGCGTTGGACAGCGTCTGCACGCAAGTTTTTTGAGAAAGCACTGGGCCCCACTCATACATGGCTTAAAGTCGGTGCTGTTACCGGAACCCTGTTTTTGGCATTTGCATTGTTGTTTCCCTACGCCTATCGCGTGGAATCGACTTTTATCGTGCGACCGGACAGCCTTGCTCAATTGCCCGTGCCCTTTGATGGATACATTGCCGAGGCTCATGTGCGTCCGGGGGATTTGGTCGAGGAGGGGCAGTTGCTGGTGCTCATGGACCAGGGTGAGTTGTTGGTCAGCGAAGCTTCGGCTCTGGCCGATATAGGCCGTCATCGCGCGGATGCTGAGGGTGCTGAGGCGGATCGCCGCTTGGCCGACTTTCGGGTGGCCCGAGTTTTGGAGGCGCAGGCTCAGGCAAGCCTGGAGCTGGCGCGTCATCGCCTGAACCGCTCTGAGATTCGTTCGCCCTTTGAGGGTGTTGTGATCGAAGGGGATCTGCGCGAGCGTTTGGGGGCACCGGTAAGCCAGGGCGATGTGCTTCTGCAGGTATCGCGTCTCGACGGACTTTACATGAACATTCAGTTGCCGGAACGCGACATCGATTTGTTGGACGACTCCGGAATGGGGGAGGCCGCGTTTGCGAGTCGACCGGACCTGCGCTTTCCTTTTAAGATTGAGCGTATTGAGCCGGCGGCTGTTTCCGGTGCGGATGGCAGTCATTTTGTGATTCGCGCAGAGCTCATCGAAGACGCGGAATGGCTGCGACCTGGGATGACAGGGATTGCAAAGTTGAATGGCGGCAAGCGGACTCTGGCTTGGCGCGCAACCCACCGCATCGTGGATTTCTTCCGCATGCGTTTCTGGCTCTGAAACAGGGATGACGGATGAATAACGAAAGACCCCTTTTCAGTGAATCCTGGCACCGGGTGGCCCAGCAGAAAATACGCCTGCGGCCCTCAGTCAAAGTGCGCAAACAGTTTTTCCGCGGCGAGCAGTGGCACGTTGCGCATGACGCTTATGGGGATCAGTTTTTTCGGTTTCGTCCGGAAGCTTGGGATTTTATCTCTCGCCTGGATGGAACGCGAACGGTCGAGGAGATTTGGAAGGGTTGTCTTGAGCGCAACAAGGACCGTGCGCCCGGGCAGGGAGAGGCGGTGCAAATGTTGGCCCAGCTTTATAATGGCAACTTGATCATCTCCGACGTTCCCGCGGATGTCGGTCAATTGTTTGACCGTTACAAAAAGCGGAAATCCCGTGAGTGGAAGTCGCGTATTTTCGGTATCTTCTTTCTGCGCATTCCACTCTGGGATCCCGACAATTTTCTCAACCGAACCATCAACTGGGTTAAGCCTTTGTTGACGGTTTGGGGCGCATTGCTCTGGCTGATTGTCTTCGGAGCCGGTCTGTCGGTTGTGATTGCCAACTGGGAGCAGCTGTTTTCGGCCCGGCAGGGCATCCTGGATCCGGCGAACTTGCCCTTGCTGTATGTCGCGTTTGCCTTCGCCAAGCTCATTCACGAATTTGGACACGGCTACGCGGTGAAGCGATTCAAGGGGGAGGTTCACAGAATGGGTATTACCATCCTTGTGTTTACCCCTATTCCCTTTGTTGATGCGACCGCTGCCTGGGCCTTTCGTGAGCGCTGGAAGCGTGTCTGGGTGGGCTGTGCAGGGATGATTGTTGAATTATTTCTAGCTGCTCTTGCGGCATTTGTCTGGGCTGCGACCGGCCCCGGCCTGGTCAATTCGCTTGCCTATAACACCATGGTGGTGGCTTCGGTATCGACGATCCTGTTTAATATCAATCCACTGCTTCGTTTCGATGGTTACTATATTCTCTCGGATTTGACCGACACACCTAATCTTCAGCCTCGCGGCTCGCGCCAGCTGTTGCATGGGCTCGAGAAATATATCTATGGCGGCCGTTTTTCGCAGAGCCCATCCTCGACAGTTGGCGAAGCAGTATGGTTGGGTTCTTTCGGGGTCTTGGCATACTGCTACCGGCTGTTTATCACTTTCACGATTATTATCTTCGTCGCAGACAAATACCTGGGTCTCGGCTTGCTTGCGGGTATTTTGACGGTGATTGGGATGTTCATCATACCCTTTGTGAAGGGTATAAAATATCTGTTTACTGAACCAAGGATCGAGCGGGTGAGGACCCGCGCGCTGAGTATTACCGCAGGCTTTATTGCGCTTGTTTTCTTTTTGCTGGGGGTTGTTCCAGCGCCATCGCATGTGCGCGCTCCGGGTGTCCTGAAAGCGGAGAACTCGACCTTTGTCACGGCCCGGGCTGGAGGTTTTGTCGATGAGGTGATTCAGCCATCTGGATCGGTGGAATCCGGGCAGGCCTTGCTGCGTCTGGCAAGTCCCGATTTGGACCTCGAAATTCGAGCACTTGAAGCCGAGCTGGAGCACATTGAGGTGGTTGAGCGGCAAGCCATGCGGGTTGAGCCCTCGGGGCTGGCAGTGCTCAGGCAGCGGCGTCTGGTTACTGAACTGCGTCTGGCTGAGTTGTACGAGCAGCGGGACAATCTGGTGCTTCGAGCGAACCGTGACGGCGAATGGGTAGCTCCGGAGCTGCGCGAAATGACGGGTCGTTGGGTTTGGCGTGGCAGTGTCCTGGGCGAAATCGTCAGTGGCGATTATTGGGAATTCCTGGCAGTCGTTTCTCAGGATTCGGCGGGTGCTTTGTTTGATTACGGAGTGGGGGATGCCCGCATCCGTTTCCCGGGCAGCCGGGGTCTTGAGCTCCAGCCGGATCGCCTCATGCTGGTTCCCGGGCGCCAGGATCAACTGCCCAGCCCCGCACTAGGC
>JBJHBN010000220.1:0-5074 GCA_050485505.1 Opitutales bacterium
GATGTATTAGATCACTCGGGAACGACCCGATAAAAGTACGATTGCTGCCCATCAGGAACGGCAAGGCTCCATGTCTGGGTAAGCCCAGTTGCGGTAAAGGTCTGATAGTCGGACCAGTCCGAGAGATTGCCACTGCGTTGCAGTATGTAGCCATCACCCCAGATCAAGTTTGAAACCCGGATCGAAACGGTTCCGGAAGAGCCGCCCCAGTCAACCACAAGGTTTAGGGGTCGAAACAGGTCAATAAAATCGCCGAAAATCATATAGCTATCCGGGCCGGAAATCAAAAGGGCATCCACGGATTCGGCTCCATCAGCTGGGCCATGAATCCGAACCGGTGCCTGATCGGCCATAACCTCAAACACAGTCAGTTCAGGCCCCCCCACCAGCCAGTGTCCATTGGCAACCGTCACCGCTGTGGTCAGGTCGCCCGAAACATCCGCCTGCAAGGCGGTCAAGTTGGCTCCGGCGGCCCCAGAGCGCACTAAAGCTCCGTCTTCTCCACCCGCCAGAATCGCACCCGCGCTGTCTGATACTATAAAGTTCAGCAGACCAAAATCACCATCCACCGATGCAGTGGCCCAGCTTGAACCGTTACCAGAAGTCAGCAGGATTCCATCAAAAAGGTATCCACCTGCCGCATAAAAACTACTGCCATTCCAAGCAACGCCCTTGAGCTCGCCTTCTCCCGGGCTGGCCACCTGAGTCCAGTTACTTCCACCGTCGGTTGAACGCAGAACTGCCATTCCGTCCTCACCACTGCCAACAGCAACCCAGTTGCCACCGCCATAGGCGACACCGTGGAGATCCCCCAGAATCGCCGTCGAAAGGCTGGCAGTCTGCCAGGAATCACCACCATTCGTCGAATAGACAATGTGCCCGTTGTTGCCAACGGCAACCAAGGTGCTGCCACTGTCATGCCCAAGGGCGTTTAGGCGTTCGGAAGAATCGTGGACGGAAACGAGGGTTTCATCCAAGGCGTCCGCCCGCATGATTACATTGTCCCAAGTGAACAAGAAATAACCGGAAGGGGTCTCCGCTGCAACGTGAGCGACTAGATCACTGGATATGCTGCGCTCCCAATCAGCCATCAGGAGTGGCTTGGAAAAAATAAAAGCAGAGAGAAATATGAGGCTAAAGACAGTTGCTCGTGCAGAGATCATGAGCTGAAGACAAGGTAGAGTTGAATGAAGGGAGCGTTCCGCCGGAAGATATCAGAACCATTCACATTAACCACATCAGCGTCAACAGTTAGTTCAGCGATCCCGACCAAGCGAAGAACCGGACTGCGGGCCGAAATCAGGTTTCCACCAGTGATGTTTGCATCGATTCGACGAATCGACCCGCCAAGACTTTCCAAAACAATATTTCCGTTGGAACTGCCGATACGGGCGACGCGGATATCGTTCTGTGTAACAATATTGAGGTTTCCAGTGGTAGTAGAGATGTGCCCGGAGGAGTTCATGAGCAGAGAGCCAGAGGTCACTACAATGTTTATACGGCCGCTTCCGAAGTGACGCAGGTCACTTTCCACCGAAAGATTACCCGAAGCGAGGCGTAGCTGAAGTAGCCCACTGCCACCACCGATCCAGACCCCCTCACCACCGATCCGGGTCGAGCCGAGGCCATACAGATTAAGGATACCAGTAGTGGAATAAGCACGGATGTCAGGTGCGAGAAAATACAATGGATTGCTTTCAGAGCCGATTCCCGATTGAGCGACAAGCTCAATTCCGCCTTGGGGAGCTTCAATGACAGCACTTGCGGAACCGCTGTGAATGATTCGTTCGGCAACAATGCGGATACTTCCTCCAACACTCCGGACCAATGTGTTGATCTCAAGAGTTCCCGTGCTTTCCAAAACGAAGGTCCCTGCGCCGCGGTCAATGATCGTGCCACCGTTGCTGCTCAGGGCTCCGCCGGCGACTTCAATGCGCAGTGTCTCACCCGCCTGGGTTTCGACGCTCAAACCGAAAGCTCCGACCGACAGGCCGCTCAAACTACGCAGGTTCAGGCCATCTCCAGCTTCAAGGTCAAGGCGTTCGGAATCAACGATCAACGGGCTTTCCACACTGCCAATTGAACCGCCTGCGCGAATGCGGACATCGTCACCGCGAATAGCTTTATCCGGATCACCCAACGCGACTGAAAGCACACTGCCCCCCGCAATCAACTGAAGCTGCCCCTGCGCCTCAACAGTTGAAACTTCAAGTTCGTTGGCACTCTGCAGATAGATGCTGCCGAGCGTGGCAACCACGCTTGAATCCACATCCATACTCAAGCTTCCAGCACTGCGAATCCGGATATTGCCGCTCACAGAAGCAAGCTCGCTCTGTTCTACCAGAATCGATTGAGCAAGAATATCAATACCGCCGTTTGCCAAGACACTGGAGTCTTCCAGAGCAAGTCCGCCGACCGTGCGGATATTGACCCCTCCGCCAAACGCGGCGACGACACCTTCTACGTTAAGGTCACCGGCGCTCTGCAGGATAAATACACTCCCAAGGTCTCTGGCGAGAGCAACAGTGATCAAGGTATCACTATCGAAAGCCAAGTAGATGGACCCTGTTTCAGAGATGGCACTCACTTCGTCAGTTTCGATCCAGAGCGCTCCAGAACCTGATCGGCCCAAGCCTGCACCAGCATTCAAAATAACAATCTCAGCAGTCATGACCGGCACCACAGTCGCAATGTTGTGTCGCAACCAACCGTCAGTGTCGACAAGCAGGGCCCCGACGGCTTCCAGTCGGCTTTCAATCACGAGGTCTGAGTTGCTTCCAAGCAGGAGATTACTGCCAGCCGAAAGGCCCAGGTCCGAAACGATAGGATAATCAACCACCTCGCTGCTACCGTTCGCCAAAGCCCGTTCGACAGACGCGCTAACGGAACCAATTGTGGTATCACCCAAGACCGCGATATTCAGTTCACCAGATTGAGTCGAAGCCTGAATCCGGGTTGCACGCACAAGCAAGGCACCACCTTCAGCCGTTCCAATGCGTTCAGCGGCCTCGAGGCGAAGATTCCCAGAAATCACTATGGGGGTGGCGGACTGATAGGTCGTTGACTGAATTGAGCCCTCACTGCTTGAAGCATAAAGTGTTCCGCCGCTCAGGACCTGGCGCAGGGTAACATCCTCAAGGGCTTCGATCCGAATGTCTCCGCTTCCGACTGAGATGCTCCCATTGCTCTGAACAAAGGATCCATTTTCGGCCCGAAGAAAAGCATCACCGCCGTCGCTGCTCATGTCTGCAGACAGATTTAGGTTTTGACCGGCAAGAACGGTTAGGCGCCCTGTCCCAGCATTTATAGCGGCACCGATACTAATGTCTGCAGTGCTGGAACTGGCCCTGAGCAGGATTTGTCCACTGCCCTGCGCCACTATCTGTGCGTTCACCGTCAAATTACCGTTAACCGCATGCAGTTGGATCCGACCGCCGGACTGTGTCCTCAATCCAGCCTGGCCGGCATCGGTTTGGGTGCTGGTGCTCCCCGTCCCGGAAACTTCCGTATAATTGACGCTCACGCTACCTACCGTCACGGAGTTGGATTCCGTCAGGAAAATACCGCTACTGTTGGAGTGAGCGGAAAGTATTGAAGCATCAATAGTCAAACGACGGGCCGCAACTCCGATATTACCCTGGGCCTGCAGGCGGAGGTTCTGAGCGGTCACATTGTGCTGAGTTCCGGAGGCATTGAGAATGGAGCCCCCAGTCGAAATCAACGACACATGGGTTGCTGTCAGGTTGCCGAGGCTAAGGTTTCCAGTAGAGCTGATGCGCAGTGTCGAATTTACGGCTTCAACCTGACTACCGCCAACCATTGCCAAGGCACCGCCGCCGGCCAAAAGGCTAATGTGCCCGGCGCTTGAAGTTCTTACGGTTACCGCCGCGATGCTCATGGAACCCGAAGCCCGCAGGGTGATGTGACCGGTGCCGCTTTGGACGCTGGAACCCACTGAAAGATTGCCCGAACCTGCTGCGATGCGAATGTTGCCCGACCCATGAGCGGACACCGCGTTGCTAAGTGTAATATTGCCGCTGGTGGTCTCCAGTACGATGTGTCCATTGGCACCCGTCTGCAAACCGCTCAGGCTTGAATCGGTGACCGTAGCCGTGGTGCCGCCAAAGGAAACTTCAGTTACCGTCACGCTGACAGCAGCAACGGCAACGGCTGAGGCTTCGCTGAGGAAGATCGATCCGCTGGCCGAACGTACCGCAAGCTGCTGGACGCTCAGGCTAAGGTGGCGACTTGACGTTCCGATGGATTGATCCGCTTCGATACGCAGCAGGTTGGCGCTGACGTTGAGACTGCTGCCGCTCGCGTTGACGATGACAGCGCCAGAGAAGATGGATACATTTGCAGCAACCAGATTGCCAAGGGTGATGGTACCGGCAGCCTCCAAACGCAACGATGAGCCAGTGGCTTCAATCCTTGAGCCGCCCGATTGAGTAATCGTGCCCGTTTGCGCCTCAATGCTGATCGTGCCAGGCTGGCCAGTTTGAATCTCCGTCGATTGCAGTTGGATCGAATCGCTGGCCTTTAAAGTGATGTGGCCGGTGCCTGTAGTAACACTGCCATTCAACCCCAAGCTACCTGAAAGGGCTTCAAGAAGAATTGATCCACCGCCATGTACCGTCAGACTCCCCTGAAGGATAATGTTTCCGTTGCCTGACTGGATTGCAATAGAGGCGGCCTCCAACTGAGTCAACGAGACGGCGCCGTCGGCTACCAAGGTGAATACACCGTCAACATGGATACTCCGGCCAGACTGCATATTAAAGCTGCCCGCAACATCCAGATCCAGCAACCCGTCAACATCGATGTCGCTGAGGCTGCCAGACTCGTTGCTTTCAGCAATGCTGTCAAAAATGGCCAGAAGGCGGAAGCTCCAGTCAATCTCAGAGACTTCAAGGCTGCCGGATTGAGAAATATAGGTATCGTTGGCGGCTACAATAGCAATGAATTCGACTTGGATTTCCAAGCGCGCATTCTCTGAGGCAACCGAACCGCCGATGATGAGCGCCAGAGATTCGGCAGCTATATTCTGGCCACTCAGGGCTACAAGATTGCCTTG
>JBJHBN010000221.1:0-5064 GCA_050485505.1 Opitutales bacterium
CTTTCAGACCCTTCCGCGCCTTAAAAAGCGCGGCCCCATTGAAGCCCTGACTTCCCTCATTGCTTTGCCCCTTCCCTGGACTCCTTCCGCGCCTTAAAAAGCGCGGCCCCATTGAAGCGGCATCGAACAGCTCCCCATGCAGGAAAAATTCGGGTCCTTCCACCCTCGGAAAAGCGCAACCCCATTAAAGCGCACGAGTGGTCGCCCAACGAAGCCGTTGGGATGCAGGCGCCTATCAATCCAATATTCTCCAACCACCCACCCATCCATCCATTCCTCCACCCCTCCGTGGCATGATGAGAAGTTTCATGTAACTAAATCCCGAATAGCGCGGGCTCTATTGAAGCCATCGCTGCTTAGAAAATTAACGGATCAAGCCTTGAGTATTGGTTTTTTAACATCAAGGATGCAGGAGCCCTTCCAACTGGGCAGCCAAGATAACATGAGTGACAAAATTCAAGCCGTCGACCTGCCTTATCATATCACCTTTCCCAGGTATGCGGAGGGGGTTGGGGTTTCGGTGGGATTGGCACTGTTTTCGGTAGGGTTCTCTTTGATTCTGATCGCTTGGGGCAGTTTGCTTTACCTATCTGTCGACAAGGTAACTTTTACGACGAGTTGGCTGGTATTCGCCGGATTGGGCTGGCTGGTATTCACTTTGCGCTGCGGCCTGGCATTCAGAACTTGGTGGAAACATTACCGGTCGCTTGGAATCCGCAGATTGACTATTTCGGACAATGGGTTGCGGTTTAGGGACGGCTTTACCGAAGACGTCATCATTCACTGGAATGAGGTACTGGAGTGCCGGGAGACTGAAAATACCATGATACTTCGTTTCAGTGCCCGGCGACCCTTGATCCTCGATAAAGACCTCCTCCTCAAACATCGGTGTTTTAAAAGGGTTCGCCAACAAATTCGCTCCAAGGGATTCCGAATTCATCGAATCGACGAAACCGAAAACTCCGGAACGATTTAAAGAAGCGCAGGGGCGAAGCGAATGCCTCCTCCGGTGCGTTTGTGAAGAACAAATTACCAAGAACCCGGATAGAGCCGCACTTCTCTGGCCTGAAAGGCCAGAGCTACTTTCGGCTACTTTGCCGCGGCTTGATGACAGTTCCAAGCGGCCAGGGAGGCGATGGCGTAGGCGGTGGCTGCGAGGTAGATAGGGACGTTGAGGCCGACGGTTACGGCGATCAACATGGCGCCGGTGGCGGTGATGACTGATGCATAGCCGTCGATGCCCCAGGCCCAGGCGATGCGGCTGCGGGTGGATTCTTCCACCCAGCGGATTCCAAGGGGAAATGGCATGCCCATCAAAAAGGCAACGGGCAGCAGGATAAGAATCCCCAGGATCACACGCACAATCCCGGGCAAGCCCATGGTGGCTGTAATGAATAATGGCAACAAGAGGGCATAGACAAGCAGGAGAATGGCAATGAGTCCGCTGACCCGGGCGATCCAGGGCTGAAGCACGGGCATGCGTCCGCTGCACCAACTGCCCAGCCCCATGCCGAGGAGGAGAATGGATATAACACCGGCGGCGGCGAATATGGGGTGGCCCCAATACAGGATATAGCGCTGAATGAGAATGATCTCCCACAACATGAAGCCACAGCCGACGCTTGCAAAATAGGCAAATGGGCGGGCGAAGCCACGGGCACTGGACCGCAGGCGCACCAGCGGCAGCAGGATCAAGGGGATGCTGATCAAAGCAATCTGGGCAAAGGTCAGCAACAGTAGGGGCAAGCCGATTTCGAGAAAGGGCGCGGCATCCTGCAGAAACCACTCTCGATAGAGCTGCCATTGGCCTGTTTTGAGGAACTGCTGAAAGTAAGGGTTGTTGTCGCTTATTGGTGCGATGTTAAAGGGGTAATCGGACTGCAAGGATTCCCAATCACCGGCATACAGGCGCTCCAAGCCGTCAATCAATGCCGCATCGTCCATGGCGTGATAGGTCTGCGCATCCTCGCTCCTCACATGCATTTCGCCACCGCCCAGAAGATCAAACCCCTGATCTTTGCTGAACTGCAAGGCACGCTGCCATTGTTCTTCATCCAGCGGGGAGCGCAGCAGGATAAAACTCATCATGCCCCAACTGCGAGCGACCAAAAGGTGTTGGTCGACGGGGTAATCGCCCTGTTCCTGCAACAAGTTCACCAGAGTGGCTGCAATGCGCAGGGAGTGGCGAGGTGGATAATCGATCCAAGCCGAAACGGTCAGCATGCCGTCGTCCTCCAACAGTTGCCACATTTGCCGAAAAGCTTCACTGGTGAGCGAATAATCCTCCTCAATGGCGCGCAAACCGGAATCGCCCCCAAACTCTCCAATGGCCGGAAGCACAATCAAATTGTAGCGAAGGTCCGGATGCCGTGTGGCCGTCCGCGACAGATAAGCACGGCCGGTTCCCGCAACCCAGCGGATGCTTCCGTCTTTTGCGGAATCCAGTCCATGCTCCTTGGCCAAACTCCGCACCACTGGGTGCGGCTCGACCGCAGTAACCGACTCGACCGCATTGGCCGCCGCATGCGCCACGTCTTCTCCGGCTCCTGCACCGAGGATTAAAGCCGATTGCGGACGATTGATGGCGTAGGCCAGACCGCGCGGTGTCGCGTCGAGGATGAACGGGTCGTCCACTTCCGGGGCCGGTAGCAAGGTTCCGTAGGGGTTGCCGTTGACAAAAACCGCACGTCCGCGCGGCGGTTCGCCTCTGAACTGCAGGCTGAGCGCTGGTGCGTAGCGCAAGGCCGGCGAGCGCACCGTGTGCACCTCGCCGTGGGCGCCGGGCAATGGCCCCGTGACTTCCTTATCCGGCATGTCCAATGCCCGCGACAGGCCCTTATAGGACGAACGCTGAATCTCCGGCGGCAACAACAAGGCCATGAACATGGCCACGGCGATCGAAAAACAAAACAACCGGCTGATCCTCCACAATCCGGCCTGCACGGCCGCCAACGCAGCCAGGGCCGCGAGCAAAACCGCCACCGAGGGGGCGGTCACTAAATTCAGTAACAGCAATGCCGCCGGCCCACCCAATGCAGATCCGCCGAGGTTCCAGGCATACAAACTTCCCGCCCGTTCAGGTGCTGCAGTGAAAACCAATCCGATGGCCAGAGCTCCGAGGAAAAACGGCAGAAAAAAGATCAGATAGGTGAAAACCAGTTTCCAGCCACCACCACCGCCCATGAAGAGCTCCATCATGTCGAAGCGGGCAAAATCGCTCATCGCCAGATAGAGCGCCGCGGCCATCGCCAGCGATGACAGCCCCATGCAAAGCGGAACCGTAACCGCGGCCCGCCGCAGCAAGCGGGCACCCCCCGCAGCAAGCCATGTCCCGCTGGCGCCGAATCCCAACATCGCCACCGCGATGATCATGTGGGCAAAATGGGACCACTGGGCCTGGGCAAGCACCTGCATCCAGGCAATCTGACAACCGATCAGCCCGACCGAAAAGAGCCCGACCGCAGGGCCCAACTTCTGCATCTGGCTGTCCCCTATTGATTCATCCGGATCAATCATCCGCACGCGTAAAGGGAACGAAGCGCACAGGCATCAAATTCCGGGTCTGCACCTCGCCATCGCGCTTCTCAACCAGCATCAATTGCTGTGTGCGCAGCGGGGAACCCACTGGGATGATCATTCGTCCACCCTCTTTCAGCTGCTCAATCAGCGGCGGTGGGATGTATTCCGCAGCCGCGGTGACAACGATCGAATCAAACGGAGCCTTGTCCTCCCAGCCATAATAGCCATCGCCATGCCGAACCTCGACATTGTCATAGCCAAGGCGTTGCAACACCCCCGCGGAGGTCTCCGCCAGTGGCTCGACAATCTCAATAGTGTAAACCTCGTCCACAATTTCCGCCAACACAGCAGCCTGATAGCCGGAACCCGCGCCAATCTCCAAAACCCGGTGCTCCGGCTTCGGCTGCACAATCTCAGTCATAAAGGCCACAATATACGGTTGCGAGATCGTCTGCCCATGCCCAATCGGCAGAGGCCGGTCCTCATAGGCACGCCCAGCTAAGCGGCCATCCACAAAGTGGTGGCGCTCGACCGCAGCCATCGCCTTGAGGGTTGCCTCATCCGAGATGCCACGGGCCTCAATCTGTTGCGTCACCATCCTCTCCCGCAAGGCGGCATTCGAATCCTCCGCAAAACCCCAGCTGACAAATAAACAGAGCGCGGCCATCCAACATAAACAAAGCTTTACCATGTCGAACAAGGTAAGCTCCTGCGCCAAAAGTTCAACCCCGGACGACCGGAGGGTTGCATTGGGCGGACGAGGGCGTCCACCCTCCGGAGCGGCGCGCCCCCGCGCCCGTGTCCGCAAGACACAAAGGTAGGGCGGCCTCGCCGAGGGCACCGCCGTTCATTCAGAATATTCCTAGTGGTCACACCACTAGGTCGCGTCTGGAAATTCAATACCGCTGATCTGTTTATTAGTGATTTTTGGGACTAGGTTGGAGTCCAGCCTTTAGGCTGTCGATTGCGGGGGCTTGGGGTGCGGCGGACAAGCTTGGACTCCAACAATTTCCAGACGCGGCCTAGTCCGGGACCCTGCCGGGGCATGATAAGAAGTTTCATGCAACTAAAGCTCGAATAGCACGACCATATTGAATATAAACTTGATTTTTAGGAATTAATTCCTTTATTTCAATATTAATGATCACGCGGGATCTTCAGTTGACTTTGAAAAAACGGCTTTGCAGCAATCCGGCAGTGGCGCTTTTGGGGTCCAGACAAGTTGGGAAGACCACACTCGCTAAAGAAATTCAGCTCGATAAGCCGACTCACTATCTGGATCTGGAAAGGCCGTCTGATGTCGCGAAATTGGCTGATCCAGAGCTCTACCTAAGCCAATTTTCCGGGAAGCTCATAATTCTCGATGAAATCCAACGTGTTCCCGACCTTTTTCCGGTGTTGCGTAGCTTGATCGACGAACGTCGTCAGGCAGGAGAACGCAGTGCACAATTCCTCCTATTGGGATCGGCATCGCCCGAACTTCTGCAACAGTCGGCGGAAACGCTCGCCGGGCGTATCAGCTACCTGGAGCTTACACCTTTAAAG
>JBJHBN010000222.1:0-5030 GCA_050485505.1 Opitutales bacterium
CCGGAGCGCCTGCCAGATGGTATCATTGGTCCCGTCAAGAATCGGCCTGAGGTTCTGGCCGATGGTAGCTGGTTTTCCCCCTCGAGCAGTGAGGTCGATGGCTGGCTGCTGCACTTCGAGCGTTCGCGTGATCAAGGGCAAACCTGGGAGCACATCGGACCTGTTGATTCGGGCCGCAACATGGATGCGATTCAACCGAGCATACTGATTCACGACGACCAAACACTGCAGGCCATTTGCCGCACCCGTCAGGGTGCGATCGGGACCAGTTGGTCCTACGATGGCGGCGAGACCTGGACACCCGTGGGTGCCATTGAACTGCCGAATCCGAATTCCGCCACAGATGCCATCACCTTGGCCGACGGGCGTCACCTGATCGTATACAATCACGATGCGACTGCCACCGAGCGTGCCGACAAGGGGGTGCGTTACCCACTCAATCTGGCACTCTCCGACAATGGCCGTAAATGGGAGATGGTTTATGTGCTTGAAAGCCAGCCGAATCGGGCGGGCTACGCTTATCCTTCGGTAATCCAAGCTTCCGATGGCCTCTTGCATTTCACCTATACCTGGAACCGGGACCTGATTAAACACGTCGTGGTCGATCCTGCAAAATTATGACGAAAAAACGGATCCAATTTGTACTGTGTATTCTGGCATCGATCTTCTTTTCATCGAGCCTGTTCGGAGGACTGCAAGTGGTGAACTTACGCTGCGAATATGCCGTCGATCCAATGGGTGTCGATGTCGAGCAACCGCGCCTGTTCTGGAATCTGGAAAGTGATGAACGCGGGCAATACCAATCAGCCTGGCAGGTGATTGTCGCGTCTTCGTCCGAAAACCTTGCGGAAAACATGGGAGACCTTTGGGACAGTGGTCGTGTGGAGGGGCGAAATACTACCCACATACGCTACGCTGGCTTGGAGTTGGAGCCATCTCAGAAGGTTTATTGGAAGGTCCGGTCCTGGGACCGCGAAGGGCAGGCCTCGGAGTGGAGCGAAGCGGCATCCTGGACCATGGGCCTCTGGGAACCGGAGCATTGGGGGGATAGCCGCTGGGTCGTTGCTACGATCGACGCGCCTTCCGTTCTCTTGCGCAAGGAATTTTCAGCAGGCAACGAACTGAGTCGCGCGATTGTGCATGTCTCGGGTTTGGGGCATTATGAGTTGTATTTGAATGGGGAAAAATCAGGGGAGGACCTGCTGACTCCCGGTTGGACAAAATACGATGTGTCTACCCTTTACGATACCTATGACATTACGGATCTGATTGCCACAGGAGAAAATGCAATTGAATTGGAACTCGCCAACGGCATATACCATGTCGAGCGCGAGGGGCGTTTTGGAAAGTTCCAAGGCTCCTTCGGCCGAAAAAGGGCGATTGTGCAGCTCCGGCTGGAGTATACGGATGGCACCGTTGAGTTTGTTGGCACGGACGATAGCTGGAAAGAACACAGAGGACCGGTAACCTTCACGAATATGTATGGAGGTGAGGACTACGATGCCCGCCTCAATCCAGAGGGTTGGAAAGCTCCAGGCTTTGACGATTCCGATTGGACTCAGGCGAAAGTCATGGAAGACCAATCGCTGGATACACTACGTGGGCACAGTGCCGGATCCAATCCCGTAAGGGTGATTGAGAAGAGGGAACCTGTGGAGGTGCGTGAGCTGGCAGGGCCGGGTGCCAACCTTTATGATTTTGGGCAGAATACCTCGTACATGCCCAAGCTGGTTGTCTCAGGTCCCCGGGGCAGTCGCGTGCGTTTGATTCCGGGCGAACGGATCTATCCGGATGGACACGTGTCCCGTGCGTCTATGGGAGGTATTCACCGGGGATCGTCCTGGTGGGAATATACCAAGGCAACTGATGAAGATGAAGTTTGGTACCCACGCTTCTTCTACATTGGCAGCCGTTATATTCAGGCTCAGGCATTTGCTGCCGAAGAAGGCACCGAGCTGCCAAAAGTAGAATCCCTGACGGGACGGATAGTGCATGCCGATGTTGATCCGGTTGGGAACTTCGAAGCCTCCGATCCCCTGCTCGGGCGGATCCGGGAACTCGTGCGCTGGGCTCAGCGCTCCAATATGGTCTCGGTCCTTACCGATTGTCCGCACCGGGAAAAACTCGGCTGGCTGGAGCAGATCCACCTCAACGGGCCCTCCCTGCGCTATGAATTCGACCTTGCCCGAATATTTTCCAAGGCGATGTTCGATATGGCCGACTCGCAGACCGATGATGGCCTGATCCCGAACATCGCTCCGGAGTTCACAGAGTTTCGCGGCGCATTCCGGGCTGCGGCAGAGTGGGGAGCCGCTTTCATACAGGTTCCCTGGCAACAGTATCAGTTCGACGGCGACACCGCTCTGCTTGAGCAGTTTTATCCAGCAATGGGTGAGTATTTCAGCTACCTCGAGAGTCGGGCTGAGGATGGGATTCTGAGTGAAGGGCTCGGAGACTGGTTTGACCTCGGGCCGCGTCGTCCTCCGGGACGCTCACAACTGACTCATTCCCCGATTACAGCCACGGCCTACTATTTCTACAATGCCCGAACGCTGGCAGAGATTGCGTCCGCGCTGGGGAATGAGGCCGACGCTGCAGATTACGAGGAGCGAGCCGAAACGATTCGCCGGGCTTTCAACCGTGAATTTTTCAATGAGGCCGAAGGTTACTACGGCGAGAATTCTCAGGCGGCAAATGCGATGCCCCTTGTTATGGGAATTGTTGAGGAAGAGCAGCGCGAACGGGTTTTCAGTGCCTTGCTGGGAGACCTCAAGGACCGGGATTACTCCTTGACCACGGGGGCAGTTGGATATCGCTACTTATTGCAAGCCCTGACCCAAGCGGGTCGTGACGACGTCATTCACCGCATGATTGTCCGGGACGACCAGCCGGGATACGCCTGGCAATTGAAGGCGGGCGCTACTGCCCTAACCGAGTCCTGGGAAGCGCACGCGACGACTTCCAATAACCACTTCATGCTCGGGCATATCACCGAATGGTTCTACAAAGATCTGGCCGGCATCCGTCTCGATCCAGAACGTCCCGGTTTTGCCGGTGTGATTGTCGAACCGCGGCCAGTTGATGACCTCGATTGGGTTGAAGCCAGTTACAGGGCCCGCTCTGGTATGGTTAAGGTTCGTTGGGAACGTCTGGGCGATGCGTTCGAACTTCAGCTGACAATCCCCGCGAATACCGTCGCCGAGTTGAGACTGCCAGCACGCGAGGGGCATGAGGTCTCGGAAAGTGGTAGTCCGGTGGATGAGGCAGAAGGAGTCAACTGGCTCGAGCAGGCCGGGGACCGAGCTGTCTTCCGTTTGGCTTCGGGTACTTACAAATTTTCTTCCGTATGGTGATCGAATGAGGTATCCAACAAAACTCCATGTCCTTTGCCTGGTCAGTGCTTTTTTCGCACTGTCGGCCTCGGCTTGGAAGCCTTCAGGTTTACCACCGGTTGATGGAGAAAATGGCTACTTATGCCCGCGCTCATTTCTCAGTGAAGCGGATGGGCTGAGGGTGCTGTCGGATCTGCAGCAAGCATTTCCCGACGCCGAGAGCTGGCAGCAGTTCGTAGCGCATGCACGCCTGCGCCTGCTCCAAGGGCTGGGTCTGGATCCATTGCCGGATCGTGCTCCGTTGAACGTTGTTATTCATTCCTTTAGAGAGATGGAAGGGTATTCGGTCGAGAATATCGCAATTGAGACCTTGCCGGGATTCTGGCTTACCGGAAACCTCTACCGCCCGGTTGGACCTTCTGCGCCTTTTGCAGCTGTAATCCACCCGCACGGTCATTCTGCGGACGTGGATGGTGAGGCGGGTTGGAGCGAACATGGTCGCTTCAAGGCGGATGTGCAATACCGGGCGGCTGCGCTGGCCAAAATGGGAGCTGTATCCTTGACGATGGACATGGTTGGATACGGTGATCAAATACTGTTGACTGGGGCAGACTCGCACCGACTGCCGGAATCGATGGCCTTGCAATTCTGGAACGGACTGAGGGCCTTGGATTACCTCAGCGAGCTGCCGGAGGTAGATCCTTCGCGAATTGGAGTTACGAGTTATTCCGGTGGTGCGACGCAAGGCTTCATTTTAGCCGCACTGGATGAGCGCATCTCGGCTCAGGTTTCGGTGGCCATGGTGTCCGCACACTTTTTTGGTGGTTGCCCCTGTGAAAGCGGGATGCCGATACACCGCAGTGAGGACCATTTTCTCAGTAATCCGATGATCGCCGCATTGATGGCTCCACGGTCGCTGTTGTTGATTTCGGTGGGAGCCGACTGGACTTCGAACAGCGTGGAAGTGGAATACCCCTTCATCCGCGAACGCTACCGGGTTCTTGATGCGGAAGAGCGGGTCGCCCATCTTCACCTGCCGACAGAGGGACACGATTATGGTTTTTCCAAACGGCAGGCGATGTATGCCTTTATGGCGGAAGCACTGGATCTGGATAAGGGCGTTATGATCGACGGTGAAGGCGAGTGGTCAGAGTCCTCTATTACTATCGAAGATCCCCGCCAAATGAGAGTTTTTAACGCACGGCATCCTGTTCCTGAAGGCGTTCTGGAAAATCCGTCGATTGCCTATGCACGGCTGAAAAATTCTACCCTTTTGCCATGAGTATTGTTAACCGAATGATCCACAAACTTTTGAAGCCCTTATTGGGCCTGGCGATTCTGTCGTCGGCTCCAATGGTTCTGGGGGACCTTGATGATATAAAGGTGGTCGACCTCCGCTGCGAAGGAATGGTGGAACCGGTAGGAGTCGAAGTATTCCGGCCGACTCTCTCATGGCGCCTGGAAAGTGACCGTCGCGGTGCCGGGCAGAGTGCTTGGGCAATTCGTGCCGCATCTTCTCTCGAGCGGCTGGAATCCGGTGAGCCGGATCTTTGGGACAGTGGGAAGAACTCAGGCGGCAACCCAAGTCATACCTATCGGGCGACACCGCTTGGCAATCATGAACGGGTTTATTGGCAGGTGCGCATCTGGGACGAAAACGACACAGCGAGTGCATGGAGTGAGCCTACTAGCTGGACG
>JBJHBN010000223.1:0-5024 GCA_050485505.1 Opitutales bacterium
GATGACTTCCAAACCCTGCACCGGCTGCTAAGTTTCCCAGACATAGAACGCCACTATAGAAATCAGGACTCTACACTGCGCAAAAATCTGGACCGCTTCAGTACCCGTTACCTGCCGGCAACGTTGAGCAGTGTCGACGCATTGGACTGCGATCCTCAATTCGAAGCCCTGCTGTCCTGTGTTCAACGCATGCGCAGTGATCGCCAAAATCTTCGGGGCGGACCGCAATTTAGCGAACAGCTACAAAAATGGCTGCAATCCCTGTGGCAAGGCGTACACTGGGACAGCCAGACGGACTCCCTGCGAGCTGCCCTCCTGCCGGAAATGCGCGATTGGCTGAAAGAGTGGCAAGCATCCACCTTCAGCCGGGATACCACCGCCGACGAAGCCCTTCAGCTGTTTGAAAGTCATCTCCTCAACAGCCGCTGCTATCCGCCGCGCCCGGAACAGAGCATCGACCTCAATGGCTGGCTCGAATTGCTCTGGGACGACCGCCATTGCCTGTGTTTCATGCATTTAAATGAGGGCTTGGTGCCCCAGACGGTCAGTCATGACCCGTTCCTGCCGGACAGCCTTCGCAAACGTCTCGGACTACCCTGCAACGACCAACGCTTCGGTCGCGACGCTTACCAGTTCCGCTTCCTGATCGAAAGCCGATGGGCAGAGGGACGCTGCGACTGGATTGTCGGCCGCCACAGCCTGGCGGGAGATCCGCTCAAGCCCTCTCGGCTGCTTTTCCTCTGCCCGCAGGATGAATTGCCGAAACGGGTTCAACAGGTTTTCTCCCGCCTTCCAGACCCACAACCCGAGCCAGCTCCAAGTCTGGCATGGCAACTGGATCCAAGACGAGTCGAGCCACACCAGCTGGAAAGAATTTCTGCAACAGATTTTAGAAACTACCTCGAATGCCCCTTTCGATTTTATCTGCGCCGTATGCTCGGCATCGAAGCATGGCCGGATTCGCTGGTTGAAATGGACGCCCGTGCCTACGGGAATCTGGCACATAAGGCCCTCCAGAGCTTTAATGAGAGCGAACAGATGCTCGACGAATTCTGCGCTAAATCAATATCCAAAGCGCTCCTAAAGGAACTGGATACCGTTTTCGAACGCCACTACGGACGGGCAGCATCGGTGACACTGGAGCTTCAAAGGATCAGCCTGCGCGAAAGGCTACAGGCCGCCGCCGAGGCCATCGCCGAAGCACGTGCGGTAGGCTGGCGCCCTTTCAAGGCCGAATGGAAGTTTAGCTCAGACCTCGAGCCTCCTCGGATTGCCGGCTTGGCGCTCTCGGGCATCATTGATCTCATCGAATACCAAGCGTCGACGGACAGCTACCGAATTATCGACTATAAGACTTCCGAGAAAGCGACCAACCCGATGGAGGCCCACCTAAAGAAGCTGGGACGCAACGAAACTCCGGAAGATTTTCGGCCACATACATTGTTCGAATGGCACGGACAGACCTTCCGCTGGATCAACCTGCAGCTCCCCCTCTACCTGTGGGTAGCGCAACATCACATTGCTCGAAGCACCTCTGTCGCCTACTTCAACCTGCCGCGGGCCAGCGGAGAAACCCGCATTGAAGCCTGGCCAGAGCTGGATGAAGAATGTATGGAAAGCGCCCTGCGCTGTGCCGAGGGAATCGTTAAAGACATCCAGAGCAACCGGTTCTGGCCTCCGGGCAAAAGCTTTGCCGATAAGGCGCTTGATGCCTGGCTGGAGCCAGACATCGAAGCAGTGTTCCATCCGGAAGCGATTGTCAGCCTCAAAGGGGTAACGGATACATGAAAGCACAACTAAACAACGAAATGATCCTCGCGTCAGCAGGCTCAGGCAAAACCTATCAGCTGACACTACGCTTCATTCAGCTGCTGGTGGCCGGGGCGGAACCAGGAGAAATCGCAGCCCTTACCTTTACTCGCAAGGCAGCCGGAGAATTTCTTGAAGCAATCCTAAAGCGGCTCGCGAGAGCCAGTTTCGACGATCAGGAACGCGACCGCCTTTGCACGGAACTGAAGCGATCCAAACTCAGCGCAGAAACCGTGCAGGCCGTCCTGGCAAAAGTCATCGCCGATCTCCACCGCCTACGCCTTGGGACTCTGGACAGTTTTTTCAACGGCTTTATTCAGGCTTATGGACTAGAGTTGGGGTTGCCGGGTTCAGTCGACATCATCGATGGCTTTCAACTAAAACAACTGCGCCAGCAAATCTGGTCCCGCATGTTCCACCAGGCCACCGGCGCCGAACAGCGCGAGCTGATGCAAATCTGCAACGAGAACGCCTGGGGAGACGCCCACAAACAAGTGGGTTCGGCACTCAACGAATTCATCGATCAAAACCACCACCGCTATGTGCGCAACCCCGCACCGACATCCTGGAGCGATCCATATACAGCAACTGGCCGACGCTCGCCCTGGCCCGGCAGACTCGACAACAACTTTGCCCAACGCGTTGAAGACCTTGCCGCACGCATCGATGCAATGGACTGGAAACCCAAAGTCCGTCAAAATTGGTCCGAATTTTTCGACTCCGCCCGCAACTGGCAGTGGTGCCAGCCACCCCCGGATCCCAAAGCCTACATCCTCGCACGCCTCCTCGAGCGCTACCATCAACTGGCCGAAGGCACCGCCGTTCTCAAATTCTACCGTGACGAAATCCCTGTCGACCCAGCGCTGGGAACAGAACTAAAATGGCTGATCGACCAGTTCGTGGGTTCCGAATGGCAGCGAGCCCGCCGCCACACCCAACTCACTCACCGCCTGCTTGAGCGCTACGAACAAGCCTACCAGGAAAGGGTCCGCAGTCAGGGACGCCTAACCTTTTCGGATATGCCCTTACTCCTACTGGGGCTACTCAGCAGAAACGATCCGGCGTGGGCCTTCTATCGCATGGATGGCCGCATCCAACATTGGATGCTCGATGAGTTTCAGGACACCAGTCGTGAACAGTGGGCTGCTCTCGAGCCCCTGATCAGCGAAGTCCTTCAAGACCCGAGCAACAGCCGTAGTCTGTTTTACGTCGGCGACGTGAAACAATCCATTTACGGCTGGCGAGGCGGAGATCCACTCCTGTTCAAAGCAGTTGAGGAGGCCTACCCCGGACGCATCGAATCCCGCAGACTGGCAGTCTCTTTCCGTTCCAACTGGCCTGTGCTGCGCCTGGTCAACGCTGTCTGCGGAAATCAAGATTTTCTCGCTGAGCACTTCCCGAAAGCCGCAGTTGAGCGCTGGAAGCATGACTGGGAAGACCACAGGCCGGACGCCAAACTCACAGAAGTCAAAGGCGAATGCCGAGTCATCGCCTGCGCGGAGCGCTCACTGGAAGCGAAAACAGTTCACGCAATCCAGTTGATCAAGAAGATCCAGCCAATAGAGCGAGGTTTGTCCTGCGCAATCCTTACCCTCAAAAACGACGAAACCGATGCCATTGTGAGGCAGCTGCGACAGGCTGGAATCGACTGTGCCCGGGAGGGTGAAGCGGAGATTGCCAGCGACAACCTCCCAGGACGTCTCCTCCGTGCACTGTTCCAAGTCATTGCACACCCAGAAGACCGGTTGTCGCTCAGGATGATTGAAATGTCTCCAATACAGTGGCCCGGAAACTCAATAACCGACGGCCCGCACACGTTCATTACGCACTTGCGCAGAGAAACCCACCGCAACGGTTACGCAGCCGCAACCACTGAAGTGATCTCCTTAATCCAGGCATCGATCAAGATCGACGCCTTCAATGAGCGGCGCTGCCAGCAACTTATGGATGCTGCCCGCGACTACGACTCACTCGATCAGCGCAGTGAAGCTGGTTTCGTCGACTTCCTTACAACCGCAACCGTGCGCGAATCCAGCGATGCCGGCCGAATCGAAGTAATGACCATTCACAAGTCCAAGGGTCTGGGCTTTGATATGGTAATTCTGCCGCAATTGCAGCGCAACAAACTGGACGACCTCGGCGCGGTCCAATTCCTGCATAACGCAGACGCCGAATCCGATTGGGTCTTCAAGCAGCCACCCAGCGACTTTGCTGAGTTGGATCCCCGTATCCTCTCCGCCCGTAACAAACTAGCGGAAAGGGAATGCTTCGAACGCTTCTGCCAAATCTACGTCGCCCTCACTCGCGCCAAACGCGCCCTTTACCTGATCCTGAATCCCACCCCAAAATCCTCCAGCTCAGGTAATTTCGAGAACTGGATCCGCGACTCGCTTCCACCATCCGCCAAGCCTGAAGACAAAGACCTTTACAGAGACGGAGACCCCAAATGGTTCTTACAGAAACCTAAGCCACTCCAACGCTTACACCCGCTTGCCTCAAAACAACCAACTACCTACCCAGTATCTCCTTCAATTGTCGCGGAAGCCCCTTCAGCAGCCAGTCGCGAGCGAAAACTGAGGGTAACAGACTGGTTCAGCACCGAAGAACAAGCGACGGAAAAAGGAACCCGCCTACACAATTGCCTCGCTCAACTTGAGTGGTTGGAGCCCCATGAGACCGCTCCATTTCCAGAATTGGAATCCACTTCGATCCGGCAGCTGCTCGAACCCCAGTCCTGTGAACTCTGGCGGGAACAAGCCTTTGACCTCCGCATCGACGGCCGCTGGATTTCCGGCATTTTCGACCGTGTCCATCTCTTCCGCGCCCCCGACGGCACATACACACATGCCGTCCTCATCGACTTCAAAACCGACGCCATTCAAGCAGAGGCCCTTTCCTCCCGCGCCAAAATCTACCACTCCCAACTCCAACGCTATCGCCAAGCCCTTTCAGCAATTACCCGCATAAGCCCAGAAAAAATAAAAGCCCTCCTAGCCTTCCTCCACACCGGCCAAGTCATCGAACAAAAATAAAAAGACCCCATCTACCTACCCGATTTGGTCCTGTGCAGAACTCTCTGGTGCCAGGCACCCCTTTCCTCCTCCCCTAAATGGTGCCAGGCACTATTTAGGGGAGCAGTTGCCTGAAAAGCTTCGTTTCCTCCTCAAGGCTGCGCAGTTGCGGCTTTCGGGCCCCATCCGATGCCCCTATTGGAT
>JBJHBN010000224.1:0-5004 GCA_050485505.1 Opitutales bacterium
TCGACCTTGGATAGGGCTTTGATCAGTTTATCCAATTTGACCGGCTTTGCCAGATGGTCATCCATCCCGGCATCAAAGGCCCTTTGCCGGTCGCTTTCCATTGCTTCCGCGGTCATTGCAATAATGTAGACGGGTCTGCTTGTCGTAGTATCTTTTTCAGTGCTTCGGATCTTCCGTGTGGCTTCATATCCGTCCATATCCGGCATTCGGCCATCCAGGATAAGGATGTCGTAGCAAATTCGCTCGTGTGCTGCCAAAGCTTCCGCACCGGTGGTTACAAAGTCCGGGCTGTACCCCAGTTTGGACAATTGAAGCTGTGCGACCCTGCGGTTGGTGGCATTGTCGTCGGCAACGAGAATGCGCAGCTTTCTGGGTTTCGGCAGAGGCATCGGTGCTTCCGGTGTCTTTTTTGAACTGATCGTGTTTCGTCGACCATCGGGACGTTCTGAGGTTCCGCTCTGTGCCACGATAGTGAACCAGAATTCAGAGCCGACTCCCGGTTGGCTTTGCACGCCTATGGAGCCACCCATCTTCTCGGCCAGCTTGCGACAAATTGCCAACCCCAATCCTGTGCCTCCAAAGCGGCGACCGGTATCCTGGTTGGCTTGTTCAAAAGCATTGAAAAGTCGCTCTATAGCCTTTGCGTCTATGCCGATTCCATTGTCTTTGACTGAAAAATGAATAGTGCATTGATTGTCTAGCAGCTGTTGCAGCCGAATGTGGACATCGACTTTGCCGGAAGGCGTGAATTTGATCGCGTTACCGATCAGGTTCGCCAGAACCTGACGCAAGCGCACTGGATCAGCTTTGATTTGGCTTGGTAGTTGCTCGTCGATGGATAGGCTGAGATCCAAGCCCTTTTGGCGTGCCTGTTCCGCGTACATATCGATGGAGCCTTCTATCTCATCACGCAGGTCGAATTCAACAGGATTCAGTTCCAATTTACCTGCTTCGATTTTAGAGAAATCAAGGATGTCATTCAACAGGGCCAATAAGTGGTCGGCACATCTTTGGGCCGTGACCGCAAATTCGATTTGATGCGAGTCTAGCTGAGTGTCGAGCAGGACGTCCGTCATGCCTATGATGCCATTCAGAGGTGTGCGAATTTCGTGAGTCATGTTCGCCAGGAAATCTGATTTTGCTTGGTTGGCCTTTTCCGCACTCTCTTTGGCCAGGACGAGATCCTGCTCAACGATCAGGCGTTGGAGAAAGTCCCAACGAGCCATAAGCGTATTGCCCAGCGTTAGCAGGCTGTCCACTTGAAAAGATAGCCAAGGTTTGGACATGCCTGAGTTTTTTTCCTTCCAAGCCTTGAATGACTTGCGCGGTGACAAGTCCTGCAGCGCTTCCCCTTCAGAGCGTGCCTGCTTGCTCGATTTATACGGGTTACCTGCCCAGCGGACTGTTTGAATGGTTTCAAGTCGGAACCAGACTGCGCAGCGTTCCCGGCTGCTGTTGGAGAGGTGGATAAAACCACCAGCTGGATCGCTTTGCTTGAGTTGAATGTCCGGGAAGTCTGCCTTCAAGTTAGAGCTGGATAGGGAGTATCCACGGTCACTTTCCTGGAAAGCTTGTACTAGCTTTTTGATGACGGATGGCTTTGGCGTTTTGCCGAATAGATGCCATTCCTGACCCAGGAAGAGTGCGATGCCGTGGCAGTCGTTCAGCTCCAACATAGATTCGAGGATTGGATCGATCAGAGCCCTTACCCTTTTGGGAGTGGGTGCCTGGATCAAGCGGGCATGATCGAAAGGGGTTTCGGCGATACGTGCCTCAATGAATCCCGTACGCACTCTGTGGTCCAGCATTTGCTGTGTTTCGAACAGTGCGAACTGGTAGCTGGCAATCTGGGCCATGGACAGCACGCTGGCTTTTTGTCGTCGCGCCATTTGAAGGGGAGTTCCGTGGTGGCAGGCGATGAGACCCCACAAGCGATCGTTGACGATAATCGATGCGGTCAGGGTGGCTTTTACCCCCATGTTGCGCAGGTATTCAACATGTATGTCGGAAGGTTGTCGGATCGCGGAGTGTGTCAGGTCCAGCATTGTCGCAGGTGTTTCGTTTTCTGCTGAAAGGATTGCTACCCCCTCTGCTTCTACATCGCAGATCTGTCGCAGAGGATGGAGTTTCAACAGTCGACGGGCTGGTTTAGGTATATCCGTGGCGGGATAGTGCAGGTCGAGGTAGGGCTCCCAGTCTTCGCGTTTGGATTCGGCTGCCACCCAGCCGTGTCCGTCTTCGGCAAAGCGGTAGACCATCACCCGGTCATAGCCCGTGAAAAAGCGAATCTCCTCAGTGATCACCTGGGCTGCGTCTTGCCATTCATTGCAGTCGCGCAACTTCTCGATCCAATAGCGGTTGATATGGGTCCGTTCCAGTGGATCGGGTAGGCCTTTGCCAGTGTTCCGCTTGAGCTCCAATATCCAATAAGATCCGGATGCATAGAGGGTGGCATCCAATAGAATGTCGCCCATATGAAATGCGTAGTAGCACTCTGTTTGCGTGGCCTGCGTAGTTACCGATGGCGGTTGTTCAACAAAAGCGGTGGCTGTCTCATTGAGGAATCTCCGTAGATCCGAATGCATCAGGGAGGCAGGGTCGGCCGCAAGGAGGAATTGGCTGTTCGCACTTACATGAGTGATGAGAAAATCTTTTTTGTCCGCGGCAATCAGAACGCCATGCGGTTGGACCATTCCAATGAAATGGATCTGCTCCCGGTCACAATTGTTCAGATTGACCGTTCCTTCCTGGCTGTGCACATTGCTGCTCATGCGCTGGTCATTGCCTGCTTAAAGGTGGAGAAGGCGTGGTTTGCCGCATCAACTATGGGCGATGGATCCTCAATGGACTCACTGTACAGCTCCAGCTGTTGGCAAAAATTGCGCCAGTTGGCGTAGCTGCGATCACCGTATCCGTTGAAATAGGCCGCGCCGGTTGTCGTCGTCAAGCCGAGGTGCTGTTCAAGCTTCCGGGCAATGACGCGTCCACCCAGAGATGAACCCTCAATAACATAGAGGGTCCCCATAAACTCTGGCACGCTCAAGCAGTCGAAACGAAGTCCGTGGGTTACCGGATGCACCCTTTGCTCAGGCTCCACTCCGAGGTAATCCAGGTCTTTGAGAAGTAGGGGTGATTTAAGACAAGTTTCGAAGTTTCTATTCATGATTTTCCATCCGGCATGGCCCGCAACCTGCTCTTCAAACTGAATGAGGAGGCCAAAATAACGCTTAAGGATATCCACGTAGACTTCCAGCCGGAGGGAGCGTTCCAGCAATCCCTTGAGCAGCGTGCCCGATTCCAAGGCATCGTGCTGTGCCTTGGTTCTCGTCCGCAGCAGCTCAAGCAGGGCAGGAGAGCTGGACTCAATGGGATTCACCATAGGCTTTTAGTTATTAGGTGAGGGTATTATGACTGTCAAGGTGCGCTATGAACGAGTCTCTGCAGTTTACAATTGCAGGGCGTTCTTCAATTTGCTTAAACGTAAAAATATATGACACAGACCATTACTGTAATCCCGGGAGATGGCATTGGCCCTGAAGTGACGGCCGCCACGCTACGCATTTTGAGGGCTGCTGGAGCTGACCTTGAATACGAAGAACAACTCGCCGGTACGGCGGCCATGGAGGAGTTTAAAAGCCCTCTGCCGGAGCAGACGATTGAATCCATTCGTAAAAACAAGGTCTGTCTGAAGGGGCCGTTGACTACACCGCTGGGTGTGGGCTTTCGCTCGCTTAATGTGGCGATTCGCAAGGAGTTTGACCTCTTTTCCAATGTCCGACCGGCGCTGTCAATGGTCCCGGGTAGCCGTTATGAGGATGTCGATCTGGTGCTTTTTCGGGAAAACACCGAAGGTCTATATGTTGGGGTTGAACACTTTATCGGACTTGGAGGAGATCCTCGGGCTGCGGCCGAGTCGGTCATGATTATTACCCGTCACGGTTCAGAACGAATTGTGCGTAGTGCTTTCGAGTATGCCCGGGCCAATGGACGTAAGAAAGTTACCTTGGCGCATAAAGCCAATATTCTGAAATGCACGCAGGGGTTGTTCTTGGATGTGGGCCGCGAGATCGCAAAGGAATATGCGGACGAGATCGCATTTGAAGACCGCATTGTCGATGCGACGGCTATGCAGCTGGTCGTGAATCCGCACCAGTTCGATGTTCTGGTTATGGAGAATATGTTTGGAGACATTCTGTCTGACCTGATTGCGGGTCTGGTCGGAGGACTCGGCCTTGCTCCGGCAGCGAATATAGGCAAAAACGAGGCCGTATTTGAAGCCGTGCACGGCTCCGCTCCAGACATTGCGGGCAAGGGCATTGCAAATCCGAGTTCGTTGACGCTGTCCGCGGCGATGCTGCTGGACCATATCGGCCAGCTGGACGCCGCCGAGCGGATCAGGAATGCGGTTCGCAAGGCACTTCAGTCTCCGGAGAACCGTACTGCTGATCTAGGCGGCAAGGCTGGTACGGATACCTTCACCGAAGCTGTGCTTAAGCATTTAACGTAGCTTCAGATAAAGCCAAGGGCCGACAGGATACGCTCGTCCAATCTGCGGTTTTCACCCTGAAAGGGATGGCAATGGATGTGGATGGCAGGGTTGAAATTCATCTCGATCACTGAATGGTTGTCAGCGGTTGCCGGCTGGTCAATGTCCTGGATTATCATGTCGAGGCCGGTTATCTTGACGCCCAAGGCATTGGCGGCCGCAGAGGCAACGCGGGCGTAGCTTGGGTGAATGCGGTCACTGAAATCAATGCTGTCGCCGCCAGTGCTGATGTTTGAGTTCTCCCTTAGGTAAACGGTTTCTCCCTCCGCGGGAACAGAGTCAAAATCCAGGCCTTGGGATTTGAGGTGCTGCGCTTCAGCTGTGTCGAGTGCAATGCGTTCGAGTGGGGTCACGTAACCTTTTCCACGCAGAGGATCGAGGTTCTTGCGTTCGACCAAAGCACGGATGGAGAGCAATCCGTCGCCAGTTACATTTGCTGGCACTCGGTGGAGGATACC
>JBJHBN010000225.1:0-5000 GCA_050485505.1 Opitutales bacterium
GTGCCCAAGTGGTCTTTCCGCATGCTGAGGGCATCATTCACGAGGTTTATCAAGTGCAGATGGCAGAGACCGTGCCCTTCCTGGATATCGACATGGGGCAGACTGTTGTGCTGCCGGAATCGATGGATACTGCCTACCTCAGCATTGTTGGAGAAAGCCCTCTGCTACCGGATCTTTTCAAGGAAACAGACCTGAAACTGGTCTTCTCGCCGATCCATGGCACCGGGGCGATCAGCGCCGTCCCCGCCTTGAAACTTCTGGGACTCGAAGTCGAGACTGTCGCCGAGCAGATGGTCCAGGATGGCAATTTCCCATCCGTCAAATCGCCAAACCCAGAAAATGCGGAAGCCTTGGCAATGGCCCTCAAACAAGCCGATGAAACACAGGCGGACCTGGTCATGGCAACCGATCCGGATGCCGACCGACTGGGTGCTGCGGTGCGCGATCGCGATGGCAAACTGATGCTCCTTAATGGAAATACAATTGGTTCTCTGCTCGCCGCTTATCGAGTCGACCGCCTCAAAGAAATGAGATTAATCCCGGAGAATGGCAGCCAACGTGCAGCCGTCATCAAAACATTTGTCACGACCCCGCTGCAGGCATCGATTGCTGAAAAGAATGGCCTCAAACTGATCGACACCCTGACGGGCTTCAAATGGATCGGTGAAAAATTGCGCATTTACGAAGACGAGCTGGTTCAGGCTTACTACGAAGACACCGGTATCTGGCTCGACTACAACCGCTGCTCATCAGCGAAACGCCGCGAGCTCCTGCTCAAATACAGCACCTATTATGTCTTTGGCGGAGAGGAAAGCTACGGCTACCTGGCCAATGACCGGGTTCGCGACAAGGATGCCAATGCTGCGGTCGTAATGTTTGTCGAGCTGGCTGCCTGGTTGAAAAAACAGGGCAAAAGCTTCCCGGACTATCTGGACGAAATGTATTTGCGCTATGGATATTACGCCGAAGACGTAATCAACATTTACTATGAGGGTGCGGCAGGCGCCTCGAAAATCCGCAGGATTCTTGAATCGTACCGTGCCGAGGCGCCCACAGCGATCGGCGAATACGATGTAACCGCATTCCGTGACTTCGGCGTGCAGGACCTCGAAGATGCGGATGGCAAATCCATCCCCAAGCAGGATTTCTACTTCATTGAGCTCGACAACGATTATAGCTTTGCCGTGCGAGGCAGCGGGACCGAACCAAAAATCAAGTTCTACCTGTTTGCCCGCGAGGACGTCGCTCAGCCGCTGGACTTGGAACCTGCCCGAAAACGCGCTAAAGCCACTATCACGGAGCTGAAGAAAGCCGTGGAGGCCGATGCCCGAAAACGCGCAGAAAATTGATGTCTGAACAAAGCTACGCTCTACCACTTTTCGCCCTGATCGACCGCAGCAAAGTCGATCCGTCCAAACCAATCCCGGATGAACTGGCGGACCATCTCCACGCCTACCTGGGAAAGGCCTTTGGTATACGTGCTTTATCCGCCAAGATAATACTCCTTCAGGAGAAGGCTCTACTGGTACTCCAAGCGTTGGATGAAAGTACTCTGCCGGCACTTCTGGCATTGGCGGATGTGCAAAAGTCCGAGTTGTTTCGCTATGAACGCGAGGCGGATGACACGGTAACCCTCACACCCATCGGCATCGATCCCGGTGCGGCAGACCAACTGTCCAAAAACTGAGCAATGGCTGACCCTATCCACTGGATCCTCGCTTCGGCTTCTCCCCGGCGGCGACAACTTCTGGCAGAGCTGGGCATTGTCTTTGACATCTTGACCGCCGACGTCGACGAGTGGGAAGCCACGGATGCAGATCCTGAAGCGCTGGTGACCCACAATGCCCGCTTAAAGGCAGAAAAAATCAGCAGTGCCAGGCCCCACTCGCGGGTGATAGGATCCGACACCACGGTCGCCCTCGAAGGGCATGTGCTGAACAAGCCGGTAAATCTGGAGGAAGCCCGCTCCATGCTTGCCCGCCTAAGCGGGCGAACCCATGAAGTCTTTACGGCCGTCTGCATCCTGCAAAAGAAACCTGCCTATACTGTCAGTTTTGTCGAACGCAGCCGGGTCACCTTCAATGACTTGGACGAAGACCTTATCGAACGCTACATTCAATTGGTCAACCCGCTCGACAAGGCCGGCGCATACGGCATCCAAGAGCACCGTGAACTCATCATCGCAGGCTGGGAAGGATCACTTTCCAATGTCATGGGCTTGCCGATTGAGCGTCTTGCCGCTAAATTGAGTCTACCTCTACCGATGCACCCTGAAGGGGTTTCTCTACATGAGTCGATCCACCACCAGACCCCGGAATGACCGCGACGCGCTTTTCGCCGCCGCCGCATTCACCCTGCTGATCCACCTGCTGATCTGGTGGGGCGCTCCGCGCTCGGTAGAGATGCCCAATCCAATGCGCGAAGGGGACGACTTCCAGGTGGAGTATATGATCGAACCCATTCCAGAGGAAGAGGAACTCCAGGAGCAGTATGTCCGGGCGACCCCGGATGTGCCCGATGAAACGCCGGAAGAAACACAGAATATTTCCGACCGCAATCAGCTCGCAGCTCAGGAAGAGGAAGTGATTCCCGATCCCGACAACATGCCCTACGTTGAAGGCGACATGGAGGAATCCAACCGTCTGGTCCAGGGAGACCCCTTCCAGCAACCAACGCCACCGGCTCCACCTGAAGCAGGTGAAGAGGCGGCGGAAGAAAATCCGATGTCACAACAGGAACCCGCTCCGGCCGATCAGCCATCGGTCGCTGCACCGGATGCCGTCGAATGGGATGACCCCATCGATGAAGATGAGGGCATGCGTTTCGAACCCGAGATTGCAACGGAGCAGGAGACCCGCGACGAGCCTATTGACACTCAGGACAGTCCAACCATAGACGAAACCAGCCCGGATGATGGCAGTGGCGACGCTCAGGTTCGCACGCCTCCCCAGCAGGAAGCCCAGACCGAGGCCCAGCAACCGCGGCCGCGCATGCGCGTGGAGCGCGACACCTCCTACGGCCCGATCCGCGATAACCGCCAGGGCGCGGTGCGCATTGGCCGTCTAGCCTTTGATGCCCAATATTCCGAATTCGGCGAATACTGGCGCCGTGTCGCCGAGATCATTGAGCGCCGCTGGCGCAACCTGCTTTACAACAGCCGATCAATTTCATTTTCAGGAAACCGCGTCGTGGTCGACTTCGAGATAACCCGCGATGGCCGGGTAACCAATGTCCAGATTCGCGATTCCAGCGCTGGCCGACTTGCCGAAAGCATTTCCACCGATGCCATTGTCGGCGAAGCGCCCTTCTTCAACTGGACCCCGGAAATGATCCTGAAAATGGGTGAATCAACACAGGCCACGATTCATTTCTTTTATTAGGGAAAAGCCATAGACAAAGATCATTGGCCGGCACGGAGGCCAACCCCCAACGGAATTTACGGTGGAGGGCTCGCTCCGTCGGGGCTCGATTAGGGATCTATTTCTTCCCAGGCCAAACACCGATTGTTGACGCACCAGCCCTCAAATCAATAATAGCGGATATACGCGTCGCGTCGGAGGCGCTCCAGCCACTGATCCTGGGCTTGGCGAGCAAGCTGACTGGCAAGGATGTCCTCAATGCGGTCGCGCACTTCATTCAAGGGCTGAATACCCTCGTCGCGTTTGTCTTCGACAAATAGAAAGAAAGTCTGATTGCCCATACGAATCGGCTCACTGTATTCACCCACATCCAAGCGAAAGGCGGCGACGCTCAGTTCATCGCGCAGGTCGGAGCGCTTGATCCAGCCCCAGTCACCTCCGCGGTTACGGCGCGAATCCTGACTGTATTGCCGGGCCACGGCCTCAAAATCACGCCCCGAAGCAAGCTCCTCTTGGACCTTTTCGATGTTCTGACGCATAAGGTCTTCACTCTCATCAGCAAGCGGCCGCAGCATGATGATGCGCAAGCGCACCGCTTCTTCTTCATAGAAATTGATATTGTTCTCGGCGTAAAAACGTTCGATGCGCTCAGGGCTTATCTGAGATGCCGAACGGGTCTTCTCACCGCGCATGATGCTGACGATGATACGCTCACGTAAATCGCGGCGAAACTCCCGGGTATTTTTGCCAATACTCTCCAGGTATTGCAGAAACGCAGCGCGGTCGTTCTCAAAATCCTCGATCAGAATTCGGTCGAATTCGTTTTCAACAAAAGTCTGAGGCAACTGAAACTCACGTTCCGCAAATTCCCTGACAATCAAAACACGATCGATGAGGCTCTGCAGCACCTCAAAATACAGCTCTTCCATCCGCCGATTGAACTCCGCACGGGAGCGGGAAGCCTCACGAATCTGGGGAATCAGTGACGACATTTCGCGCCGAATCTCCTCGAAAGTAATGATCTGGTTTTCAACTTCGGCCGCAATTCCCTGGCGAAAAGGCGGATCCCATATATTGTGGGCGACCTGCGCCTGGACGGCAGCCGGTACGGCGACCGCAAAAAGAAAGAGAATAGAAAAAATGCGTTTCATAATCGAATGCTAC
The DNA here is from genome assembly GCA_050485505.1 of Opitutales bacterium. Lineage (GTDB taxonomy): Bacteria > Verrucomicrobiota > Verrucomicrobiia > Opitutales > Oceanipulchritudinaceae > JAFIGG01. The sequence continues at coordinate 4,524 of JBJHBN010000225.1, forward strand.
ATCAGGGGAAAGGGCCCCTTGAAAATGGAGAACCCTATGCTACCGACAGTGGCGGGCAAGAAAATGTTCAATCTCGCGCAACCTTAGATCAGCAGACTTACGGGTCAAGCGGGGAAATCGGTGACCAAGTTTGATATAATCGTCGCGACGGTTCCCCGCGCGCAGGCATTTTAAGCGACTTCCTTCGGTTGTCACCTGTTGAACACCCGCCTTCTCAGCCAGCACCCGGATACGGGCAATCGCCAACAGACGTTTGGTCTCCTCCGGAATAGGACCAAAACGATCTTTCAAGGTTTCTGCCAAGACCTCGAGTTCCTTCTTGTTTGAGGCCATTGCCAACTGACGGTAAAAATCTATCCGTAGCCGGGCCTCTGCAACGTAGTCTGCCGGAATGCACGCGACTGCAGAATCCACGCCCTCATCAAACTCTTCATCGTTTAGCAAATGGAAGCGTTTTTGTGCCTCACGGTTCTCCGG
>JBJHBN010000226.1:0-4999 GCA_050485505.1 Opitutales bacterium
AAACCGCCCGCTGAATGGACCATCGAAATGGCGCCAGCCACGGTCAATGAAGAGAAAATTAAAACCCTGCTCGATCTCGGCGTCACCCGTTTCTCCATGGGTGTGCAGAGTTTCCAGGAACCGTTGCTCGAACGGCTGGGGAGGGTGCACTCACTGTCACGGATTTACAAGGCCTACGAAATCCTGCGAAATTGCGGGGCGGACAACGTTAATCTGGACCTGATTTTCGCAATTCCGGGCCAATCGCTGGAACTTTGGCGCGACGATCTAGCGGAGGCAATTCGCCTGGGGCCAGAGCACATCTCGACCTATTGCCTCACCTTTGAGGAAGACACCGCGCTCTGGTTGCGGTTGAAAAAGGGTGAGATCGAAGCCACCGCCCCCGCCGATGAGGCCGACTACTACCTACAGACTTGGCAGCAGCTGGAAGAGGCGGGCTACAGCCAATACGAAGTCTCCAACTTCGCCCGCCCGGGCAAAGCCTGCCAGCACAACCTGGACACCTGGGCCATGCAGGAATGGGCAGGCTACGGCCCCTCGGCCTCCGGCCAGCAGGGACAGCTCCGCTACACCCGCGCCCACTCCCTCGAAGAATGGCTCGCCGGCCTCAAAGCCGGCAAGCCGGCCTACGCGGACACCGTCGACCTCAGCCCCGAAATCCTCGCCACCGACGCCCTGATTTTTGGCCTCCGCTGCAACCGCGGCGTAGATCTGACGACTTGGGCCAAACGTTTCGAAATCGCGGGCACCTCCCTCGAAACGCGTCTCAATTCCTTCGTTGATTCTTTGATCGCCGAAAACCTAGCCACCCGCAACGGCCCTCTCCTCCAGCTGACCCGCGAAGGCCGTTTGCTGGCGGACAGGATAGGCCTGGAGATTCTGGAACTTTGCTCTTAGTCAGTCACCCACCCGTTGGAGCACGGCCTTCAGGCCGAACGCGCGACCACAGCCGTTCCGCCAAGGCCCCGCAGACAAACTAAAGTTTGGGCTCCAACACCGGTTCAACGGTCCCGTTGGAGCACGGCCTTCAGGCCGAACGCGCGACTACAGCCGTTCCACCAAGGCCCCGCAGGCAAACTAAAGTTTGGGCTCCAGCCGTGATTTGATTTTGCCGTTGGAGGTCTCAACAAACGCAAGGGCTGCCTTTCCACGAATCTTCACAGTTGCCAAAAGAAGCGGGTGGAATTCATTGTTGGATAATGCCGGATTCGCAGGAACAACCTTTTGTCCATCTCCACTGCCACACGGATTATTCGCTGCTGGATGGCTGCGCGCGGATAGACCGCTACATGCAGCGATGCCAGGAGCTAAATATGCCGGCTCTGGCGATGACGGACCACGGCAACTTGTTTGGTGCGATCAACTTCTACCGGGCCTGCACCAAGGCCGGAATCAAGCCGCTGGTGGGTTGCGAGATCTACCTGGTGCACGACCACAAACAACAGGAACGACCCAAGCGCGATCGCCAGCGCTCGGACGACATCAATGACGTGCCGGAGGATGCGCTCGGACCGGAGGATTTCCCAAAGCACCAGATCCACCACAAGACGTTGATCGCGCAGAATTTTACCGGCTACCAGAACCTGGTGAAACTGATATCCAATGCCCACCTCGAAGGCGTGTATTACCGTCCACGCACGGACATGGAGCTGCTGGCCGCGCACTCCGAGGGCATCATCGGCCTCAGCGGCTGCATCAACGGGGTGGCCTCGCAGTACCTGCTCTACAACGACTACGAAAACGCGCGCAAAGCGACTGCGGACTTCATCGACATCTTCGGCAAGGAAAACTATTTCATAGAGATTCAGAATCACGGCATGGCAGCGCAGAAACGGATTTTGCCGGGCCTGCTGAAACTGGCTAAGGAATTCGACCTGCGCGTGGTCTGTGCCAACGACGTGCACTATGTCTATAAGGAAGACTGGGAGCCGCACGACGCTCTACTCTGTATTCAGACGGGCAAACGGGTTCAGGAAACCGATCGCATGGTCTACCCGAACCACGAGTTCTATCTAAAAAGCCACGCCGAGATGGCGCAGATTTTCCGCGAAGTTCCGGAATCGCTGGAAAACACCTTGCGGGTGGCGGAGATGGTTGACCTGAAAATCGAGTTCGGCGTCGACCATTACCCGGTTTTTGAAAAACCGATCGACCTGAATTACATCCAGGATCAGATCAGCCTGGACCGCATTCTCGACCTCTATGTGGTTGAGAAAAACAAGGTGCACGAACGCGATGGCAAGGACCCGATTTCGCTGTCCGACGAGGAACGCAAAAACTTCCACAAAAACGGTCTCTACCTGCTGGATCTGGTCAAAAACGGTCTCAAGGAGCGCTATGGCGTCGACTACGATGCGGTGCGCGCGGAACACAAAGAATACCTGAATCCGGAGAAACCGGGTCAGGGAGAATTCGATCCAGACTCTGAAACCTTCGCCCGCGAGGTCTGCGACAAGATGGAATACGAGCTGGCGATCATCACCGGTGCGGGTTTTGTCGACTACTTTTTGATCACCTGGGACTTCATTCACTGGGCCCGCACCCAAGGTATTCCGGTAGGGCCGGGGCGCGGCTCGGGCGCTGGCAGCTTGATTGCTTACGTGTTGAAGATAACCGATATCGATCCGCTGCGCTTTGGCTTGCTGTTTGAGCGAATGCTGAGCCTGGAGCGGGTTTCGCCGCCGGACTTCGACGTCGATTTCTGCATGCGCCGACGCGACGACGTGGTCGACTACGTGCGCCACAAATACGGCGCCGACCGGGTCGCCAATATCATCACTTACGGCACCTTCGGGGCCAAGATGGTGGTGCGCGACCTGGCACGCGTGCTTGATGTGCCTTACGCAGAAGCCAACCGGATAGCCAAAATGGTGCCGGACGATCTAAATATCTCCCTCGACAAGGCCGTCGAGCGCTCCTCCGAGCTGCGCGAGGAAATGGCGCGAAATCCGACCGTCAAGGAAATCGTCCGCCAGGGCAAGGTCATCGAGGGCATGGTCCGCAACACTGGCAAACACGCCTGCGGCATCATTGTCGGCGACCAGCCACTGACCAACCTGGTCCCGCTGACCAAGCAGGAGGGCGACCTCACCACCCAGTATGCCAAAGGCCCGGTGGAAGACTTGGGCATGCTCAAATGTGATTTTCTGGGACTAAAAACCCTGACGGTTATTTCCGATGCCCAGGATCATATCCAGCGCATCCCGGGGCACGAGCAATTTGACATTGAAAAGGTTCCGCTCGATGACCCGAAGACCTATGACCTGCTCAACAGCGGGATGACGACAGGTGTATTCCAGCTGGAATCGGGTGGCATGCAGGCGCTGTGTCGTCAGATCGGCCTGAGCAAGTTTGAGGAGATCATCGCTTTGATCGCTCTCTACCGGCCGGGGCCCATGCAGTTTATCCCGCAGTTCATCGAAGGAAAGCGCGATCCGTCTAAAATCCAGATTCCCCATCCTTTGCTGGACGAGCTGGTCCGCGAGACTTACGGGGTGCTGGTCTATCAGGAGCAGGTGATGGAGGCGGCACGGATCATCGCTGGCTACACCCTTGGCGGCGCGGATTTGCTGCGGCGGGCGATGGGTAAGAAGATCCGTGAGATCATGGCGAAGCAGAAGGAGGTCTTCGTCAAAGGCGCAAAGGAGACCAATAACATCGACGCCCGCACCGCCGGTGAGATTTTCGGCATCCTGGAAAAGTTCGCTGAATACGGCTTCAACAAATCCCACTCGGCAGCCTATGCGATGCTCAGCTACCGCACCGCCTACCTGAAAGCCAATTTCCCGGTCGCCTTTATGGCTGCGGTGCTGGGCTGCGAACTCGGCAACTCGGAGAAGGTTTCCCACTTCATCGAAGAGTGCAACCAGATGAATGTTGCGGTGCTGGGTCCCGACGTGAACGAGTCCCGCGAGAGCTTCGCACCTGTGAAAAAAGATGGCGGCGAAGCCATCCGCTTCGGTCTGGGTGCGATCAAAGGCGTGGGTGGTGGTCCGGCCAGCGCGATCCTTGCCGAACGTGAAGCGAACGGCCGCTTTGAAGACTTTACGGACTTCGTTACCCGCGTGGACGGCAAAATGGTCAACCGCCGCGTGCTGGAAAACTTGGTGCGCGCCGGTGCCTTTGATGCGCTGAAAGAGGACCGCGGCATCATTCTGGAAAATCTCGATGCCATCATGAACGAAGTTCAGGACTTGAAGCGGGACGCCGAAGTTGGTCAGACCAACATGTTTGACATGCTCACCGTGGAAGCTCCCAAAGGGGCCGGCAAAGGCGCAGCCAAAGTCCAGCGCCGCGGACGTCCGATGCCCTTGGCGGAAAAGCTTCAGGCGGAAAAAGAACTGCTCGGTTTTTATGTCAGCGGACACCCCATGAACGCCTTCCGCGGTCTGACCGATCAGGTCGACAGCTTCAGCGGAGAGGACTACAAACGCTTCCCCGATCGTGAGCCTTTTTTCCTCTGCGGCGTCATCACTGGTATCCGCAAGATGATTTCCCGCAAGGACAACCGCCCCTGGGCAATTCTCAGTCTGGCCACCCGTCGACACTCTTACAGCATCAATGTCTTCGCCGAAACTTACGCCAAATGCATGCGCGTCATCGCCGAAGGCAACCTCCTCTTGGTCGAGGGCCAGGTTATGAAGCGGCGCGACGATGAAATTCAACTCAGCGCCTACAACCTCCGCCACCTCGAAGTAGCCCTCGCTGCAATGATCCGCGAAGTGACCTTCGTTGTCGAAAACAACGGCAACACCGAAGAATTTGTCCGCCTCCTTCGTGAAGAACTCGAAAAGCGCAGCGGCGAGACCCAAGTCCGCCTTGGCATCCTCGTCCAACCCGACCAAATGCTCCTCGCCGAAACCGCTGGCTCCCTCAGCTGGACCCTAAACAAAGAACAATACGCCCTCCTCCGCCTCCACAAGGCCGTCAAAGACGTCCAGTTCAAAGTGCCACTGCCAGAAGCCCCCAAACCCCGCTGGGAACGGTGAGATCGGCTGTA
>JBJHBN010000227.1:0-4997 GCA_050485505.1 Opitutales bacterium
CCAGTCCATGGCACTGATGGAGCGCTACCAGATCCCTTACATCCTCGTCACGGATGGCAGCCGTGGTGCCCACTTTGTAAAGCGTTCGGGCGATCACGCCTTCGCCGAAGCCGGCCGCGCCAATCCTTTTGTTGACTCCGTCGGCGCCGGCGATGCCTTCGCTTCGGTGTGTATTTTCGGCATCCAACATGGCTGGGATCTGCAAACAATTTTACAGCGTGCAGTCAGTTTTGCCGCAAAGGTCTGCCAATTGCAGGGAGCAACCACGCTCGAAAAAGATTTCTATAAAAATGACTGGAACAGCAGCGAATAAGAAACCCGCGTCAAAATCCAATGAGGAAGGCCTGCGCATCACGCTGATCAGCCTTCACGGTCTCATCCGGGCTCAGAACCTCGAACTGGGACGGGACTCCGATACCGGAGGTCAGGTGACTTATGTCCTCGAGTTGGCCAAAGCCCTCGCCGAGCATCCGGATGTCGCCGATGTCGAATTGCTCACGCGTCAGATCATCGACGACAAGGTCTCCGATGACTACGCCCAGCTGGAGGAAAAAATCAGCGACAACGCCCGCATCGTGCGTATTCCCTTTGGCCCCAAGCGTTACCTCAAGAAAGAAAGCCTCTGGCCCTACCTCGACAGCTTTGTCGACCAGACCCTGATCCACTTTCGCCGCAGCGGCCGCATTCCGGATATCATCCACGGCCACTACGCCGACGCCGGCTACGGTGGCTCCCAGCTGGCGCGCCTGCTGCACGTGCCTTTCGTATTCACCGGCCACTCACTCGGCCGGATCAAAAAAAAGCGCTTCACCGAAAAGGGCCAGGACACGGCCAAGCTGGAGACAACCTTCCATTTCAATCAACGCATCGAAGCCGAGGAAGTCTCGCTCGAAACCGCTTCTCTGATCGTCACCAGCACTCAGCAGGAGGTCGAAGAGCAGTACGAAATGTATGACCAATACGTCCCCGAGCGCATGGAAGTCATCCCGCCGGGGGTAGACCTCTCGCGCTTTCGTCCACCAAAAAAGGGTGAAGAAAAACCAGAGATCAGCGCGGCCATCAATCGCTTTCTCAACGATCCGGACAAACCGATGATCCTGGCCATGGCCCGCCCGGACGAACGCAAGAACCTGGAAATGCTGGTCCAAGCCTACGGCTCGTCGGAAGAACTTCAGGAAAAGGCCAACCTCTGCCTCATCATGGGCTGTCGCGACGACCTCCGCGAGTTTCCTCCAAACCAACGCAAGGTGCTCACCAACATCCTGCGTCTGATCGACGTCTACGACCTCTATGGCAAGGTGTCCTATCCGAAGGCTCACGGCTCAAAAGATGTTCCCGAAATCTACCGTCTGGCGGCAGCCACCGGCGGCATCTTTGTCAACCCGGCGATGACCGAGCCCTTCGGCCTGACCCTGCTCGAGGCAGCCGCAAGTGGCCTGCCGGTTGTTGCCACCAATGACGGCGGTCCGCGCGACATCATTGCCAACTGCAAACACGGCCTTTTGATCGATCCCTTCGATCAGAAGGACATCGAGCACGGTCTGGCCAAGGCACTCGGCGACCGCGAACAATGGAAGCAATGGGTCCGCGATGGCAGCGAAGGTGTGCACGAACACTACACTTGGGAACGCCATGTGGAGCGCTATGTACGCGACATCAAAGACGTCAAAAAACGCGCCAATGCACCGGAAGAACAACTGACCGGCAAGAAGCGCAAAATCCCTCAGTTTGACCGTATTCTGGTCACCGACATTGACAACACCCTGGTCGGAGATCCGGAAGGATTGCAACAGTTCCTCGAACGGCTAAGCGAGGTCCGTGATCAAGTCGGTTTTGGTATCGCCACCGGCCGCAGCCTCGACGATGTCAAGCAACTGATGGAGGAACACAATATCCCCACTCCGGATATCCTCATCGCCGCAGTCGGCACAGAAATTTACTACGGCAAGAACTTCGTCCGCGACCGCAGCTGGAAGAAGCAGATCGACTTCCACTGGGATCCGAAGGGCGTGCGCGCGGCGCTCGACGACTTACCGGGCTTCTACAATCAGGAGAAGACCCATCAGTCGCCGTTCAAGATCAGCTACGAGATCGACATGAACGTGGCACCCAAGCTCAGCGAAATCCGCCGCCGCCTGCGCGAGCAAGGCCTGCGCGCCAAGGCAGTGCTATCGCACAACATGTATCTCGATGTCATCCCCCTGCGGGCCGGTAGTGGCTTGTCCATCCGCCACCTCCTCTACAAATGGGGCTTCAATGCCGAACGCCTGCTGGTCGCCGGCGATTCCGGCAACGACGAGGAAATGCTCTCCGGCAACAGTCTCGGCGTCGTCGTGAGCAACTACAGCAAGGAACTTGAAAAACTCCGTGGTCGGCCACGAATCTACTTCTCCGAATCCAGTCACGCCAAGGGCATCCTCGAGGGTGTCGACTACTATGACTTCTTTGGCCAACTGAAAATTCCGAATGATCGAAACGAATAAGCAATTGTCTGCCGACGAATTTGCCTACGAGTCCGAACTCTCTCTCCAACGCATCCTCCCGCGTATCTTCGAGGCTCAGGTTGAAATCGACCCTTCCAAACGGCGTGCCTTTGAAACCCGTCTTCGTGACAACTGGCAACGCCTGTTTGCCTTGTTGTACGAGCTTTACGGCGACCGCTACGACTTCTTTTACCATCTGGAAAGCATTGCCCGGACTCTCTATCTTGGCTGGATAGACCGCCCGGATTCGCTGAAACAGCTGGATGAGAAGCGGTCCCACGACCCGCATTGGTTCGAGTCGTCAAAGATGGCTGGGGGCGCCCTGTATGTGGATCTATTCAGCGAAAACCTCAATCAGTTGCGGGAACACATTCCCTACCTGAAGGACTTGGGCCTTACCTACCTGCACCTGATGCCTCTGTTCGCGGTCCGCCCAGGCAACAGCGACGGTGGCTACGCCATCAGTAATTACCGGTCGGTCAACCCGCAGCTGGGAACCATCGACGACCTCCGCGATCTCGCCAAGGAGCTGCGCGAAGTGGGCATCTCGCTCACCCTGGATTTCGTTTTCAATCACACGTCGGACGACCATGTCTGGGCGCAGAAGGCCCAATCCGGCGACCGCGAACACCAGCAATTTTACCTGATGTTCAAGGACCGCAGCCTGCCCGACCAGTATGAACGCACCCTGCGGGAAATATTTCCAACCGTGCGCCGCGGCAACTTCACCTGGCACGAAGGCATGCAGCGCTGGGTATGGACCACCTTCAACAGCTTCCAGTGGGACTTGAATTACCGCAACCCGGCGGTCTTCCGCGCCATGCTGGACGAGATGCTCTTCCTCTCCAACACCGGTGTCGAAATACTCCGCCTGGACGCAGTCGCATTCATATGGAAACAAATGGGTACATCCTGCGAAAACCTGCCACAGGCCCACACCCTTATCCGCGCCTTCAATACTGCCGCGAGCGTCGCCGCACCCAGCCTGCTGTTCAAGTCCGAGGCAATCGTCCACCCGGACGAAGTCGTGCGCTACATCAATGAAGAGGAGTGCCAGCTTTCCTACAATCCGACGCTTATGGCCCTACTCTGGGAATCCCTGGCCACCCGCGAGACCAAGCTGCTGTTCCAAACCCTGACCCATCGCCACCGCCTGCCTCCCGGCTGTACCTGGGCCAATTACCTGCGCTGCCACGACGACATTGGCTGGACCTTCGACGATGCCGACGCGTCCATAGTCGGCATCGATGCCTACCAGCACCGCCAGTTCCTCAACGCCTTCTACACGGGTCAGTTTGAGGGCTCCTTTGCCCGCGGTGTGCCCTTCCAGCACAATGCGGAAACGGGCGACATGAGGATTTCAGGCACCATGGCCTCACTCGCCGGTCTCGAGCAAGCCATCGAAGCCGACAACCCGGTTTGGCGGGAAATGGCCATCCGCCGCATGCTGCTCCTGCACGGGATCATCTGCAGCATCGGCGGCATGCCCCTACTCTACCTCGGCGAGGAATGGGGCATGCTCAATGATTACGACTTCGTCAAAGACCCCGCCAAGGCCGGTGACAGCCGCTGGATACACCGCCCCAAAATGCAATGGCAGTTCCTTGAAGAATTGAAGGATGCAGACTCCATTCGCAGCCGCATCTTCCGTTCCATGCAACGCCTGATTTCCATCCGCGCCAGCCTCCCAGCCCTCGCCGGCAATGAAATGGAACTGATCGACCTGAAAAACAAGCATCTTCTCGGTTTCCTTCGTGCCCAACACGGCAGCCGCATCACAGTCCTGGCAAACTTCAGCGAAGAACCCCAATTCATCGACGGCAACCTCCTCCGCACCAGCGGCCTGGGCCGCTACTTCCACGACCACATCAGCGGCGAAACCGTCAACAGCGGCGAGCAGCTCCGCCTCGATTCCTATCAGATCTACTGGCTCGAACGCGCATAAGGTCGGTAGACAGTGGAAACAGCGAATCACGCTCCCCGTCAACAATAGAAAACGCATACGGCCCACCGGCCACCACCGCCGCGAGAGCGGCTTGTTCAACCATCGTTCAAGTCCGACCTTCGTTCCTCAGCTCGGCTAGAACGTTTATTGTTGGCCATCAATCCTCGTAGCGCGTCCACATCCTCAAAACATGGACGATATTCTGTTCCTCCAGCACCTCATAAACCAAACGATGCTGAATATTAATCCGGCGTGAGTAACAACCCTTTAGGTCTCCCCGAAGGGCTTCCCATCTGGGCGGCGAACGAAATGGATCATCTTCAAGGATCGTCAGAAGTTCTTCTGCTTGTGCCTTCAGATGGCTTTTCGCGAATTTCTTCGCATCCTTCTGGGCCTGGCGGGAATAGACTATCTCGCAGTTCACCAGTCGAGGCTCTTCGATCCTTTTTCAATACCTTCTTTTCGCGCCTCTTGAATGGATTCCACCATTCCGGGAATCGATTGGAGATGAAGCGTCTCCTGGATTGCGCGCCAATCTCCCTCGGAAACCAAGACGGCGTTTCCTCGTT
>JBJHBN010000228.1:0-4986 GCA_050485505.1 Opitutales bacterium
CATGAGGGTCGAGCTGGGCGACGGGAATTCCATCACGGTGGAAGATGGGGGCTTGTTCAATGCTGGACGGGGCGGGACCCCCGCCGTTGCCATTACCACCCTCAGCGGCGCGAGCAACGGTGCCGCACCAATCCTCATCATGGACGAAGGGGCTACTTTCTCGTTCCGCTTGGATTCCACATCCTTTGACGCGGACTTGATCAGTTTCCTTGGCTATACGACCGGTGATCTGGTGCTGAATGCGAACTCGGTGAATGTCTCCGGTCTGACTGGTCCCGGCACCTGGACTCTTTTTGAGTTCGATGCGAATATCACCGATGAAAGTTGGTGGGACAATGGGGGGCTCACTCTTGGAAGTGGCTTCGAGGGTTTCGAAGAGTTTACCTCTTTTGTCTATGGAACGGATGCGATCTACGTTCAAGTCATTCCCGAGCCGAGCGCTCTGAGCTTGTTGCTGATCGTAGGCTTGGCATTCGGTGTCGTGCGCATGCGTAAGCGGAGGATCCGTTGAGTATGTTAGGGTTGATCCGCTCGGTAGTCTCATCAACCAGGAGGGATATTTCTGTCCAAGGGGACCAGGTTATTTTTCGGAGGGAGGATCGAATGGCAAAACCAACCCGCCGATGCATGCCGGGAGCCCGCTCCGTGAGGACAGGAGTAGCCTTGCTGCTTCTGTCGCTCCTGATTCCCGGCGAGTTGTGCGCGATGTCACCCCATCCCCCCTTATTTGAAATCGATACCGAACGGACCGGACAGATCGTCCGGTGGGTGGTGGAAGAAAAAGTCTTGGTGGACAATCCCCGGCCTTCCAGTCCGCTTCTGATCACCATGCGGAATGGAGAACACGCGGAATTTCATGCCGGACAAAATCATGGCGACGGATATGAGCTGCGGGTTGCCGGGCGGCTTCAAGGTTGGGGCATTGAGATACCGGCAGAAATTCGCTATGAGCTGGAAGATGACGGGCAAACCATCCGGGTGATCCTGTTGGCGCAATCTCAAGCAGAAGAATCAAAACAAATTTCCACCTTGGGGTGGTCGCTTCCGCTCGCGCTGGAACCGCGCAAGCGCGTGTGGTTCCAGGGTGATTATGATCTCGAATGGGACGAGCGTTATTTTTATCAATATCTGCTAGGCCCGTCGGGCGGGTTGCTGCCGCGCCCGGATCGCAACGAGTGGCGTTTTTTCGGACTGGATTGTTTTGCGGGAGAGGGATTCCGGCTTTGGAAGTCGGAAAGCGAAACCACCGCTCCGATCATCATGCAGGAAGGCCCACAGGCAATCCCAGCCTTTCAAATCTATGATGCAAACGGAGGGCTATCTGTAGAAGTGCCAGGCGCTGACAACACAAATTTCATGAGCCTGCGGGTGGATGCCGCAGGTTCCGGGGAAATTCAGGCGCGATTTCACATCGGAGGTGGCGGCCAGCTAAAGCCGCATGACGGTGCTAGGGCGGAAGCCGGTACCAGCGTGCAGCTTGAGATTGTTCTCACAGCAAATAATTCGGAGAACGCCGTGCGTGCTGACCGCGAGCGACTGCGCAAAGGTCATGTCTCAAGTCCGCGCCCGGAGCCTGAGGATGTGATGCGGGAGCCGGAGTGGATTCGGTCGGCTCCAGAACCTGCGATGCAATATGTCACTGGCGGGTACCCGTTTTTCTATGGAGAACTGAAATCTGCTGGCGATGTGCAGGTCGAGGTTACGGGATCGCCCGTGCCGGTACAATGCTCACCTCTCGGTTATTGGCCGGATGGCTCCATCAAATGGGCCTTGTTGACTTTCGCCGTGGATACTGCCTCAGCAGTGGAAGAGTGTGCTCCTCCTCGCGTCAGTTTGCGCTCCGGGAAATTTCTACCCGTTAGCGTTTCCATCGGCGAAACGCTATCACAGCCCACCGGAAGCTCACTTGCAGTAACTCAACCAAACGACACGTCGGTGGTAGTGCGCGACGGGCCTTTGGAAGTGGAACTTGCAGCCGACACCCAGTGGCTCAAGCGCATGGATTGGAACGGAACGCCCATGCTCAGCTCACAGGGGTCGCAGCCTGTAGCCTATACCGATTACGTGATCGATCCTGAGAACGTCCTCCCATTTGAACGCACCGCACAAGGAGGACGCCTGGATGAAGGTGCCCTCAAGGTGGAATCGATCAAAGTCGAAGAGTCCGGCCCCCTCCGCGCCGTGGTCCGGTTGGAGGGCCTGACGGATAACGAGGAACCTACCAGAATCATTCTGCGCGTGGAATTTCTTGCCGGTAGCAACACCATACGGATCACCCACACCGCAGTATTCCGCTTTCAGGATCCGCGGCGTACGTTTTTAACCGCGATGGGAATTCGGATTCCGCTGGCGAACCGTTTACTCGGCGAAACCGATTTTAGCGGGATTGCCCGCGTGCAGCGCGAGGGAACACAAAGCGCTTCGCTGTTGCAGGAGACAATCACCAGTAGTGTCTTGCTGACCCAGAGCGATGAACATCTTAAAGCGGTGGAACGCGCTGGCCGCGCTCAAGGCTGGATGCGCAGTCAGGGGGAAGAGATCGCGCTCACTGCGGTAATACGCAATTTCTGGCAAATGGCCCCTAAAGGGCTTGCCTCCGCATTCACAAACGACTCGTTGGATTTCGAGCTCTGGCCCTCTGCGGCTCCACCGATGGATGTGCGGCGGTATTCCAACTACCCGCACCGGGCGCAGGGTGAATCGGTAGAGTCGGATGACGAATGGGTTCATTCCAGCTACTACACCAAGGAGCCTTTCGCCGGTATTGCTCGAACCCATGAGATGTTGCTGGCAGTAGATGAGCTTGGAGAGGCGAGAGACCCTGAAGGTATTGCCGCGGATTTTCAAAGCCCCCCCCTTTTATATGCAGGGTGGGATAGCTATGCTTGGACGGAAGTGGCGCTTCCTGCCCCCGATCAGAATCAATGGCCACGCTCGTGGGACGCCTGGACACGACTTGCCAATTTTTGGCTTTGGCACCAGACGCTGTATCACTGGCAGGGATTCTGGAATTTCGGAGATTTGCGCCACAGTTTCCAACGCGGGTATGGTTGGATTACTCATGTGGATACTCTCCAACGCGCGCTGGCGGCAGACAATCCTGCCAAGGTCGAGATCGCACGCCACGAGCGTATTCTTGACTACTCACCGTCAAATGACTGGGCCTACGACAATGGACGATGGGGCTGGTCGAACACCGAGGGACTGCCCAATCTTTTCCTGCAAAACGAATACCTCAGACACGGAAACCGTGCGGTCTATTTTGCCGCCGAGGCACTGGCCCGGCATTCACGAGATGTGATTGCCCGGCAGGAGGGTTATTGGTTCGGACGTGGCACCCGGCATGGAGTGCAGCATTGGAGCGACGGCAATCATGAAGAACGGCAGACTACGCCAACTGAGTACCGCTTGCACTATTTCCTAAGTGGCGACAGACGGACACGCGATCTGACTGAAAAGCTTTACAGAGAGGTGTATTCCAGGAAGCCCGTCAGTCGCCACGCTTGGCATAGCGGACGACTTGGAGGGTTGTTGTTTCACTGGGAGTTGACAGGCTCCACGCAAGAGGCAGACCAGTTCAAACGCTATGTGGATTTATTTATCTCAGACGATGGCTTGTACACGGAACCTGACGTGCGTTTCCCGGGAGCATTCGCGGCGGGATCCCATCAAAGTCTGAACGACGGCCTCATGTTCTTTCATACATTTGGAGGCATGCATGCCATGGTCGAGTATTTTCAAATCACAAAAGACCCCGCTATTTGTGATGCGATCATTGGGATGGCAGATGCCATGATGCAGGACAAAACGATCCTGGGACGCGCGCGCGGAGGGTCCTTCAGCAATCACTCAGTTTTCTGGCCAGCGGTGGCTTTTGCCGCAGCCCATGCGCCTGATCCTGTTCCGTATCAGAACTTCATGCGACAGTTTCTCGAAGCCGGTGCTTGGGCCTCACAATATCAAACCGTAACCCAGAATTTGGAACACTGGAGCGGGCCAAGCGGTTATCTCCACAGAAATGTGGCAACGAGTTTTTTTTGGAACAACTGGGCACCGTTCATTGCTGCCGCGATGGGACCGCGTGAGGTGTGGAACAAAGAGATCGAGCGCAGCTATGCGGATAATGAAAAAAGAGGCACCATACGACCATCGATTCGGACAAGCTGGCAAAGCGAGTTCGATGACGTGCCAGGCACGGAAGAGTATCTAGAAACACAACAGCCATGGAGGATTAAGAACAGTCAACGATGAACAACACCCGCTTTTCAATCCGCGGCGTCAATCTGTGTGAATCACTGCTTCGTCACACTCCAGAACAATTGAAGAAACTTATCGATTGCATGGTTCTCTGGAAAATGAACACGCTTATTGTCCATGTTGCTTACGGCTACCGTACCCACCGTGAGTTACTCGAATCGCTTTGCCGGGAACGGGGCATTGGTATTATTTATTACTTGCAGACCTCCCTGCTGTTTCTGCACGGCGTCGATCCTATGCTGTTTGCAAAAGACAAGGAGGGGAAGCCAAGAACCCCGGAGTTGCAAAATGAAACCCGCCTCTGTGCTTCCAATCCGGCGGCCAGGGAGGCGTTTCGTGCGGGAGCGCGGCGGTATTTCGAGAAATGGGATGTGCGTGGTCGCACGAAATTGCTCCTGATGGATGCCGATGGATATTTAATCTGCCAATGCCCGGAATGTACGGAACTCGGTGCCGTTGAGCAATGGGCGGCACTTTATGAAATCGCATTGGAGGAAGGGCGGCGCAGTGGGAAGGATCTGGCATTTTGGTATCTGAGCTACGTCTGGAGATATCGGACCCCGCGCAATATGAGGATGTTTGAGAATGTCGAAACGGTGCTCTTCGACACCCACCAGCGCTGCCGGTGGGCCAGTATCGGTGAGGAGCACGCGCTTTCGGTGTTCAATGAACTTGAAGGAGCCGAGGATCCACGCGCGGCAGACGCCCCACTCAATCAATACCTCCATG
>JBJHBN010000229.1:0-3007 GCA_050485505.1 Opitutales bacterium
GAGCAGAACTGTTTGACGAATATAAGAGCCATCCAGGCGAAGATAAGGACGGGATAGTTTACGTCGTTGCCAAGCGCACTCTCTGCCGGAAAGCGCTCAATTAGTTCTGCCGGCCCACCGACGCGGATCAAGGCGTAGATGGCGGTGACAATCGCAATCATCATTAAGATCAGGACCTGGATGAAGTCGCTGGATACCACCGCCCAGGAACCGCCGACCGTGGACATGAACACAACCAGTACGCCAGTTGCTATGATGGTTTCCGTGAGTGGGAAATCAAAAACAGCGGCGAGAAATATACCCAGAGCATTCAGCCAGATACCGGCGTAGAAGATATTGGTCGGCATGAAGGTCCAGGTGAAAAACTGCTCACTCACTGGGCCAAAGCGCTGGCGCACGGCCTGAATCGGGGTGATGACCCTGAGTTGGCGCATTTTGGGGGCAAAGTAGAGAAAGCTGATGAAAAACCCCAGTGCGTTCGCGAAGAAGATCGTCAGGATGATGGGACCATCGGTATAAGCCTTGCCTGCGGCTCCGGTAAAGCTCCAGGCGCTGAATTGAGTCATGAAAGCAGATGCGCCGGTCATCCACCAGAGCATCTGACCGCTGCCGCGGAAATAATCACTGGTGTTGGCGATGAAGTTTCGCGTCACCCAGCCGATTAGCATCATGAAGAAAAAGTAGAAACCGAGCAC
The DNA here is from genome assembly GCA_050485505.1 of Opitutales bacterium. Taxonomy (GTDB): domain Bacteria; phylum Verrucomicrobiota; class Verrucomicrobiia; order Opitutales; family Oceanipulchritudinaceae; genus JAFIGG01. The sequence goes on from JBJHBN010000229.1 coordinate 696, forward strand.
GAGGTAGTCGTAGGGGGATAGCATAAAGAGGAAGTTGAAGTTGATCGCGGAGTTTAATAATTATTAAATTACCCTTCATTTTCTGCTTCCATGCAAGGAAAAATACCTTTAATAACTATAATTTATTAACTGTTACCTTTGTTCGCCAACCATTTATATGAAAAATTCAACATGAAGAAAAAGCTGTCTCAGGTCCAGATCGCCAAGGAATTGGGCGTTTCGCAATCATTGGTGTCCATAGTGCTCAACGGGCGGAGGGAAGGGATCGCTCAGGCGACCTATGACCGCATTTGGGATTTTGCCCGTAGTAACGGGTATTCACCCAAGGGTATGCGGATGCCGGATATGCCGGTTGAGGCAGGTGTGACGGCGAATTCTATTGGTTATTTTCTGCGTTCACCATTGCGGCTTGCGACCCAGAGCAACTTCTTCAGCCACGTCACTCAGGGCCTGCATGAGGTCGTTCACAAGGCGGGGATGGATCTGGTTTTTATCGGTTCTGAGCAGGATTTTAGCCCGGCGGATTTGAGGTCCGATCAGTTTAAGAACCGCGGCTATGCCGGGGTGGTGGTGTTGGGCCAGGTGCAGCCGGACTTTTTGTCGGCAGTGAAGTCCTTGGGGAAGCCCTTGGTTTACGTCAGTGCCCGCAGTCCTGGCCTGTGTCATTCGGTGAATTCCAATGAATACCAGGCCACGGAGCAGCTTGTGGATCACTTGTACCAACTGGGCCACCGGAGTTTTGCTTACTTGGGTTGCGAGCATCCGCGGATTCGTCATGAGGAGCGTTTGCAGGGAACCCGCTTTGCGCTCTATCGTCATGGACTGGAGATGACTGATGATCGAGTGTTTTCTCTCAGAGAAGGTGAGCGTCAAGAAGGCTACGCGATGGCAGAGTCTCTGCTGAGCAAGAGCCTGGACCCTTTCCCAACAGCCTGGATTTGCGTTAATTCTTTGGTGGCACGTGGAGCCATCAGTTGTGTTTTCAGGAGTGGACTGCGTTTGGTCGACGACGTCAGTATTGTCGCGGTCGATAACACACGGATCTGCACGGAGGAGGTGCCTTCGATTACTGGAGCTGCTGCAGTGCCTGAGGACCTTGGGCGCACGGCTGGACGGTTGATTATGGAATCACTGAACACCGAGCCCGAATCCATGAATGATGTTGTTTTGCCGTCAACCCTGTTCGAGCGGGAAACTTCGGGCCCGGCCCCGGATAAGCTGTCTAAGCGTGTTCAGGCCCTTGTTGGCTGAGTTTCAGGCAGGTGGAACGCCTGAGTCCGTCAGGGTTTAGCTGGTTTATTAATTTATATTAAAAATACCGTTGACAACCGTTTTCGATTAATAATTATTAGGTCATTCCTTTTTTTGACTTCTCCTTTAACTTGAACCCCTGATTTTATGATACGAGCAAAGCGAGGACCTTTGGCCTGGTTTTTGAACACCGCAGCCCTGAGTGCTGCGATTTATGCCCCTGTTGTGTCCTTGGGGCAGAGTGTCAATGACGATGAAATTTTCGACCTCTCGCCCTTCCAGGTTGAGGTTTCCGGAGATGTCATGTATCTCTCCACCAACTCGGTTTCCGGCACGAGTTTAAACACAGAGCTGATTCGACTGCCGATGTCCGTTCAGGTCATCAATCGGGAGCTGATAACGGATCTCGGGGCGACCGATTTGAATGAGGCTTTGGAGTATTCGGCCGGAGTGTTCACATCCAATACGGCGGCTAGCAATACTGTGGGTGCCAACCGGTCAACGGGTGGAGGCGATCGCTCCATTTCCTCGGCGGGCACTGGTAGCCGCTTTGCCAACGTGGTTTATATCCGCGGCTTGGCGGTTCCTTTTCAGAACCGAATGGGTTTTCGTTACGGCGGCGTAGTGGTTACTCCCAATTCAGCCATTGCCTTGGGCGGTTTGATGGACTCGACCAATATGGAGCGCATGGAGGTCGTCAAGGGGCCCAACTCGCTGCTGTATGGGACAGGGGTCCTGACCGGCATTGTCAATGTTCTGCCCAAGCGGCCTTTGAGTGAGCCTCGCTATGAGGCTACGGTGAATGTCGGCAGTTATGATTTCTACCGGGGAACCGTGGACTTCACTGGGCCGATTCTTGGAGACCAGCATGAATGGTTTCCAGGGCAATTGAACTATCGGGCGACGGGTTCATATGAGCAGCGTGGACATTGGACGGATTTTCGCGAAACCGAAGTGCGCTATTCCTCCTTTCAACTGGAGCACCTTTACACCAACAAGACCCGCCTGTTTCTCGAGTTTCAGAAGGGTTTCAACCGCATCGAAGGCATTGGCAGCCAGTG
>JBJHBN010000229.1:3017-4974 GCA_050485505.1 Opitutales bacterium
GTTCTATGACGACCTCAGCCGTTCCAATGATACCGAATTTCGCAATCAATGGGATGAAGCATATGCCTGGGCGCGGCATGAGGGGACGATTGACCGCCTCAGGCCGATTGACCCAAGCGGATTCAATAATTCCGTTGCCACTACGGTTGGCAATCAGGCGGGCTTTCGCTTGATGGGGGCTCCGTTTGAAGGTGGAGCTTTGCCGGACAGTTACCGGATTACTGGACCGGATACTTTCGCAGAACGGGATGAGTGGAACTTTATTGCGGACCTGGAGGTAATGCCGCTGCCGAATATGACCCTGAATGCCGGTGTATTTGTAGCGGATCAGGAAACCAACGAACTCAATATCCGCAATCGGGGCTTTTCCAGCTCGAACCCCAATCAATTCAACCGGGACACGGTACATTTCGATCGTCAGCTGAACGCGATGTGGAATTCCGGGGGAATCTATGGCGTTCCAATGCAGGATGCGGTTCAAGCTTCCGCCGGGATCAATATCCGGCCAGCATCGACGGTTGAGGGCGATTGGATCTTCCCCGCGCTCTCGGACGATATCAAACTGGTTGAATACTTCTGGGAGCGGAATCTGGTGAAGAGCCATTCCCGTCAGGCCCGTCTGCGCGGCACGTACACTTTCGAAGACAAGCCCTGGTTGTTTGGGACCAGTGCCGAGCACACCATACTGGTCGGGATGAACATGATTCGCGACGAAATTGATTTTCCCGATGGGAATATCAATCCAGCGCACGCCCGTGCCAATCCGGCGGGACTGTCCAATTCGGCGGAGGACAGGGCCACAGCCACTCAGCTATTCTCAAATGACGGGTTGTATTACCGCTCTATTGCGAATTTCGAGCCGATCTACCTGGACGGGAGAAACGACGGTGTTGATGGACACAACACCGTGCGTGCGGGCCGGACCTATTTGAACCAGAAGATTTCCCAGGATGGCTATTATGGGGTCTATCATGGCAAGTTGTTTGACGACCGCCTGGATGTGATTGTTGGCATGCGCCGTGATATTTACAATGCGGACCAGTTTACCTACAAGCGGGTCAATATTCCGGATCAGGAGTTATTGACCAGGGCTGACAGTTGGGTGAACCGGGAAGTCGCTACGGAAGTCGGGAGCCGCTACAATGTATCTACAAACGATGTTCTTAGCGGAAATATATCGCAAGAGGCAATGCAGTTTCGGGATCAGCTTTTTCAGCAACGAACAGCTGATGGCCAGTATGTGACCAATTATTATCACGACTTTATCGAGAGCAGCACGGCAGGCGCCGCTTATTATGGGGGTGGTCGTGCCGGTCCAGTTGATGAATACTATGGTCGGGTGCCCATGAGTGAACGGCGAATTTTCGACAGAGATGTTGAAATTGATACAGCAACCTTTGCTGCAAGTTATGCAATCAGACCGAACCTCAATGTATACGGGGTCATCTCTGAAGGCGTTACACCCAATACCGCCCTGAGAGATGGAAATGGTGAGATCATCCCCGCTGAAACCACAAGGAATCGTGAGTTTGGCGTGAAGTTTGATGTCCTCGATGGAAAAATATCGGGCAGTATCGCCTACTTCAACATCGACCGCAAGAATGCCATCTGGAACGTTCCAATCGCGCCGGCGGCCTCGAAGTGGTTTGATGCTCAGCTTGAGGCAAACCGTAGCCGCGAGTGGAGTACTCCCACTTACGATCCGAACATTGGAGCCGGCTATTATGTCACCCAGGAGTATTTCTACGATTATCTTGGCTCTGTTCTTGGCGTCGACCCTGATAGCATCCGTGTAACAGGGCAGGGCAATACGATTGTCCAGACAATTGACCCGATGTCTATTCCCGACGATATCGCGCCGACCATGTTTGATAAAATCGTCTTGGTCAATGAGGTCAATACACGGACCCGGTTCCCGGACGAGATGATCGATGGAAGTAACAATACCCAGCAGTTT